>JBEKCX010000303.1:0-3879 GCA_050014655.1 Occallatibacter sp.
ACCTGGGAGCAAGCTAGTCCGGCGTCCCACGCAACGGTTAACATAATGCTTGTGCGGCGTTTGCTGCCGCGCATGACAATGGGCAGCGCATGGCATAGCGGGCGCAGAATGTTTCTGGCGCGGCCGGCGCCGCAAGGGAGAAAGCCATGTTCCATACCACTGAAGATATTCGTATCCAATGGACCAAGGTCGTTCTCCCGCCCGTCTTTCTGGAGGAAGAGCATCCGGTCAGCGAAGCCGCATCGACCACCATCTACAACGCCCGCGGTGAAATTGTGGAGATTCTCAACGGGCGCGATCCGCGTTTGCTCGTCCTGGCTGGTCCCTGCTCCATTCACGACACCAAAGCCGCGCGCGAGTATGCGGTCCTGCTGAAGTCCGCTATTCAGGAGTTTTCCGCCGACCTGCGCATCGTCATGCGCGTCTACTTCGAGAAGCCACGCACCACCATGGGATGGAAGGGACTCATCAACGACCCCTATCTCGACCAGTCGTACAAGATCAACGACGGGCTGCGCCTGGCGCGGCGCCTGCTGCTGGACCTGGCGGAGATGGGCGTGCCCACAGGCACCGAGTTCCTGGACATGATCTCGCCCCAGTACATCGCCGGCCTGGTCAGCTGGGGCGCCATCGGAGCGCGAACCACCGAGAGCCAGGTTCACCGCGAACTGGTCTCCGGCGTGTCCTGCCCGGTGGGCTTCAAGAACGCCACCTCCGGCGACGTGCAGGTGGCCATCGACGCGGTCCAGTCCGCCGCCCACTCCCACACCTTCCTGGGACACACCAAGCATGGGCAGTCGGCCATCTTCGTCACCAGAGGCAATCCGGATTGCCACATCATCCTGCGCGGCGGCAGAGGGATGGTGAACTACACGGCCGAAAGCGTGGCCCAGACCGCCGAGCGGATGAAGAAGGCCGGCGTCCCGCCGAGGATCATGATCGACTTCAGCCACGCCAACAGCGGCAAGGACTACCGCCGCCAGGCGATTGCCTGCAACGATGTCTCCCGGCAGATTGCCCAGGGCGGCGCGAACATCATCGGCGTGATGATGGAGAGCAACCTCGTAGCGGGCGCGCAGAAGCTCGTTCCCGGCCAGCCGCTGGTCTATGGACAGAGCATCACCGACGCCTGCATCGACTGGGCGGAGACCCACGGGCTGCTCAAGGAACTGGCAGCGGCAGTGCGGAAAAGACGCACAGCATAATTCCGAACCATGGTGAGCACACTGCAAGAATGCCTATTCTTAGCGTATGATTCTGCAAATCCACGAAGGGAGCTTTGTGATGAATCGGATGCAACAATACGAAGAGAATCAACCCCTTCCTTTCGCTTCCTATCCGGATGATGAGGTAGAGCTACAGAGACCAATCTGGGTTGGGAGCAACTGTCGCCGCGGATATGGTCTCGACTACATTCGGAAGACCCATCAGAGTTGTTGTGCCTATTGCGGTACCGATTTGACCGGACAGTACGACGCCTGGCTAACCATGGTCCTCGACCATGCTGTCCCAATCAACGTCTGCAAACAGCTTGACATCATCAGCAACGGCTGGTGCCGGTCCCTCGCAAATGCGGTTCTCGCATGTGTAGCTTGCAATGGATTTTGCAATAGGTACAGGGCGGTCTCTGAGCGTCGCCCAGAGACCTTCCGAGAATTCCGCGCAATGCGAGATCGGATATTCGTCGATCGAAGGCGCCTCATTCTCGGGAGGCACAAGGTTGAGCAGGGGTTCTATGATGGGAGAGTAGCCGGACGGTCCACGCCTTGCTCTTGAGACCTGTGAGAGCACGAGCTCGTCCCAAGCTGCCGCCTGTCTCCACCGCCCGCCGCCCATCAGGAACCGGGTGCGTTCCCGCGTGACGCGGATTCGGCATGGCAACCCGGCTCGCGAATCCAATCCGGCCCGGCTACTTCGCGCCGACCAGGCGATAGTCCTTAACGGAGGGATTCACCGGGCGGGTGACAGCCGCCGATTGGGCCGATTCACGAAAAACCGGCTGCCGGCAGCGCATGGACCGGTTGAGCAGGTTATACTAAACCCGCAGATCGATCCACCCCCACTCCTCTCCAGAAATGGCGATTGATCGGCGCCTTGCCAGGGCAGTATTCCGCCGAGCGGACTCACCAATTCATGTGATAGGCCTGAACTTATCATGTGATAGGCTCCGGCTCGGGGAACCGTTATTATGTTCGCAGCGTGGAAACAGGCGGCGCGAGAGCAACTATGTCCCCCACGATATTCATCTCGGCAGGTGAGGCCAGCGGCGAGCTGTACGGAACGCTTCTGGTTGGCGAGCTGAAGAAGCGGCTGGCGGCCTCGGGACAGACGGGGCGGTTCTTCGGGATGGGCGGGGCGCGGATGGCCGAGGCCGGCCTGGAATGCGTGTCGCGCTCGGAGAAAATGGCGGTGATGGGGCTGACCGAGGTTTTGCTCCACCTACCGCGCGTCTGGTGGGAGTATCGCAAGCTCAAGCGGTCAATCCGCGATCCGGAGCGCCGGCCGGACGTGGCCGTGCTCATCGACTTTCCAGAGATTCACTTCCGGCTAGCCAGGAAGTTCCACCGGATGGGCGTTCCGGTGGTCTTCTTTGTCAGCCCGCAGATTTGGGCGTGGAAGAAACACCGCATCGGGCTGGTGAAGGAATATGTTGACCGGATGCTGGTGATCTTCCCCTTTGAAGAGGCGTTCTACCGCGAACAAGGGGTTGCCGCGGAGTTTGTGGGCCATCCGCTGGCGGAGCTGCCGCTGCCGGCCATCAGCCGCGAGCAGTTTGCCGCCGCCAACGAGCTGGACGCCGGAAAGGGCTGGATGGGCCTGTTGCCGGGCAGCCGGCCAAAAGAGATTCGCGACAATCTGCCGGAGATGCTGAGTGCGGCGCAGGGACTGGCGGAGACCGGCTTCCAGTTTCTCGTTCCGCTGGCCGCGACCCTGAACGCCAAGCAGCGGGACGAGGTGAATCGGCTGCTGGAAGTCCACGCCGGCGGGCTGGAGATCGGGCTGGTCGACGATGCCCGCGCCACGCTGCTGCACTCCCGCGCCTCAGTGGTGACCAGCGGCACGGCCACGGTGGAAGCTGCGCTGATGGGAAACCCGTTTGTCGTGGTCTACCGGGTCTCGTCGCTGACCTATGCGATCGCCAAGTGGATGGTGAAGGTGGCGCATGTGGCCATGGTCAACCTGATTGCCGGCAGGCGGATTGTGCCGGAACTGATCCAACGTGACTTCACGGCGGCAAATATCGTCCAACAGATCGAGCCTCTGCTACCGGATGGGGCACCTCGCCAGTCCATGATGCAGGAGCTGGCGCAGATACGGGTTCTGCTGAATGCCCGGCCTGCCAGTCAGGGCGGAGAAGGCGGCGCCATCGGTCGGGTGGCGGCGATTGCTCTGGAATTGGCAGGAGTCGCTTCCCCGGTGCGGACAGAAGAAGCCGTGCATGGATAAATGAACGCATAACCAATGGAGATCTGTGGTCTCCCACCCTTGCGATGCGCCGCGGCGGATCGCAAGGATGGGGCGCCCAACTTCTGCACCCAGCTTTTGCGGATGGAAGGCAGACCAAGGCTGCGAGAATGACTGCGATGCGTAAACAAAGGCGGAGTTTGCGGCTTGAGTTTCCTCTTCTCCGGGGCGCGCTGCTCATGCTGACGGCAGGGCTGGCGATTGCGGCGCCGCTCACCGCGCAGCGCCTGGAGCGGCCCACGCTGGCTATCGCCGGCTACGTGATCGACGCCGAGCTGGATACGGCTACGCACCATCTGGCGGCCAAGGCGTTGGTCAGCTTTACCGCGCCGGAGAGCGCCGAGGTGGTCAACTTCGGCTTTCATCCGGCGCTGAAGGTCACGAAGATCACCGATGAGACGGGCAAGCTGCTCA
>JBEKCX010000304.1:0-4908 GCA_050014655.1 Occallatibacter sp.
CTTTGTGGCCGGCCGCGACTTTGGAGACTTTGTCGTCTGGCGGCGCGACGGGTGTGCGAGCTACCAGCTTGCCTGCGTGGCCGACGACGCGGCCATGCGCATTACGGAAGTGGTGCGCGGCGCCGACCTGCTCAAGTCCACCGCCCGCCAGATGCTGCTCAACCGCGCCCTCGGCTACCGCGATCCCGCCTGGTTCCACTGCCGCCTGACGCTGGACGCGAATGGCCGCCGCCTGGCCAAGCGCCACGACGCGCTGAGTCTCCGCACCCTGCGCCAGCGCGGGCTTTCGCCCATGGAAATCCTGTCGGGGGAGCTGCCGGCGGAGGCGTGAATCCCCCGCCTGCCAGTCTCCAGCCTCAGGCTTCCAAACATCGGGTTGCGAAGCCCCGCGCAAACCGGCCCGCCTCACCCGTGCCGGATGAACGTCCCATCCTGCAACTCGCTCATCGCCTGCCGCAACTCCGCCTGCGTATTCATCACTATCGGCCCGTACCATGCCACCGGCTCCTCCAGCGGCTTGCCTGAAACCAGCAGGAAGCGGATGCCCTCGGGACCGGCATCGACCACAATCTCGTCGCCGCGATCGAAGAGCACCAGAGAGTGGTTCTTCGCGTCGTATGCCGCCGGCGCGTTGGGGTCCACGGCTGACTCCGTCAACACGGCCTGCGGGCTCGATGCGTCGCGGAAGGCGCCCGAACCGGCAAAGACATAAGCAAAGGCGTTGCGCGTGGTCTCAACCTGAATGCGCTTGCGCTTGCCCGGCGGGACGGAGATGTCCACGTAGCGCGGGTCGGCGGCCACGCCCTCCACCGGCCCCTTTTTGCCCCAAAACTCCCCGACGACGATCCGAGACTTGGTCCCGTCGTCCTCGGTCACCTCGGGGATGGCGCTCGCGGGGATGTCCTGGTAGCGGGGGCTGGTCATCTTCAACGATGCGGGCAGGTTGGCCCATAACTGGAAGCCGTGCATCCGCCCCTGCGCGTCGCCCTTGGGCATCTCCTGGTGCAGAATGCCGCTGCCCGCCGTCATCCATTGCACATCGCCGGCGGTCATGCGGCCCTTGTTCCCCAGGCTGTCTCCGTGAGCCACCTCGCCGGCCAGCACATAGGTGATGGTCTCGATTCCCCGGTGTGGATGCCAGGGAAAACCGGCCAGGTAATCCGCCGGATTGTCGCTGCGAAAATCGTCCAGCAACAGGAACGGATCGAACTCAGTGGTCTTGCCAAAACCGAAGGCGCGCTGCAGCTTGACGCCGGCGCCCTCGATGGTGGGCTTGGTTTCAAAGATCTGTCGAACGGGACGAAGCGACACGGCTGACCTCCTCTGCCGTACAAGAATTGGATGCGGGAAGACAAGATTCGGAGCAACGGCGCTTGCGGCGGCCGTTGTCTGTTACGCCTGGCGCGCCGGCCGGCCCGTTCCCAACCCGGCCGTCGATCGCGGCATGGACAACGAGTGCAAGCTTGCCGCCGGTTTCAAGCCGCGGTTTGTTGGCTTGCATCCGTCGCCTGTGACGTTTTACAGCGCAATCGAACGCGGCCATGGGATACTTCTCCTCAGGCCTTCCACAATGGATCGGCAACAGGAGAGCTTCGAATGGCCGATTATTCCCGCCGCAAATTCCTGAAGACGAGCACTGCCGCTGTCGGCTTCAGTCTCATTCGTTCCCTGGCGCCGGCGGAAGCCTTGTGCGCAGATGCGTCCTCCGATGCAAACGCAAGGCTGGCCCCCTTTCCGCCGGGTTCGGTCCGCCTCGCTCCCGGCATCTTCAACCAGCAGACGGAGATCAATGCGCGCTACCTCGATTCACTTTCCGTCGATCGGCTTCTGCACTCATTTCGAGTTACAGCCGGCATCTCCTCGAGCGCGACGCCGTACAAAGGCTGGGAAGATCCCACCTGTGAATTGCGCGGCCATTTCGCCGGGGGACACTTTCTGTCAGCCGTCGCTTTGGCTTCAGCCACCAGCGGAAACGAAGCTCTCAAGCGGAAGGGCGATGAACTGGTCTCCGGCCTTGCGCAGTGCCAGAAGAAGATTGCAACCGGATATCTGAGCGCCTTCCCGGCCGATTTGTTCGAGCACCTGGTTCAGGGAAAACCCGTCTGGGCGCCCTTTTACACTTACCACAAAATCATGGCTGGCCTGCTTGATATGTTCGTCCTGGCGGGTAACTCCGATGCGCTCCAGATTGCGGAAGGCATGGCCCAGTGGGCAGGAGACTTCTTCACAGGAATCGGCGCCGAGCAGCGTCAGCGCATGTTACGTACCGAATACGGCGGCATGAACGAGGTTCTCGTTAACCTGGCTGCGCTGACAAAGAAAAGCAGATGTCTCGATACTGCCCGGCTCTTCGAGCAGCCCGGTTTTCTTGATCCGCTCGCCGAGCGCCGGGATGAACTCCAGGGCCTGCATGCAAATACTCACGTTCCAAAGATCATCGGAGCCGCGCGCATGTACGAAGTTACCGGCGACCGCCGCTACAGACAGATTGCCGAGTACTTTCTCGAAGAAGTTCTCACCGCGCGCAGTTATGTCATCGGAAACACCAGCCTTGACGAGCATTGGAGAACGCCGCCGGGACAGCTCAAAGGGAGCCTCGGCTGGACGAACGCGGAATGTTGCGTGGCGTATAACTTGATGAAGCTCGAGCGGCTCGTCTTCGGCTGGACCGGGGACGCGCGATGGATGGATGCGTATGAACGTTCGCTCTTCAACTGCAGGCTGGGCACGCAAAATGCAGATGGTCTGAAGCAGTACTTCTTCCCGCTTGCGGCCGGCTACTGGCGCGCTTATAACTCGCCGGAGGAATCCTTCTGGTGCTGCACGGGAACCGGCGCGGAGGAGTTTGCCAAGTTCACCGACACGATCTACTTCCGCCGGGGCAGCGATGTTTACGTGAACCAGTTCCTTGCATCCACCCTCGACTGGAAAGAGGAAGGCCTGCTCATCGACCAGGTAACTCAATTCCCAGGCGAGCAGGAGACGACTCTCAAGATCAAGACCTCGCGTCCCATCGCCCGCACAATTCACGTGCGAATTCCACGCTGGACGACAGATGCCGCTCAGGTGAAGATCAACGGCCTCCCGCTCGAAGCCATCGCAGATCCCGGATCGTATCTCGCCATCCGAAAAACCTGGCAGGACGGCGACACCATCAATATCAGCCTGCCCATGGAATTGCGGCAGGAGGCGCTGCCCGGCGATAACTCTGTAACTGCTGCCTTGTATGGCCCGCTGGTTCTTGCGGTGGATTTGGGACCCGGTCCGGCCGACGGTCCGAGCAAGGTAATCCACAGCGGAGCCACCGTCCCGGATAACCTGCCTTCACCGGATCCGTTGCCGAAGACATTTGCAAGTCCAGTTATCGGGCCGGACCAATGGGTCCAGGCTGAACCCAAATCGGAGCTGCGTTTCAAGGTGGCCGCAGAAGGCGCGAAATACGAGCTGATGCCGATGTATCAGATTCGCGATCAGCGTTACGCCGTTTATTGGCAAATGGGGAATCCCAAAGAGCGTTCCTAGTGTCCCGAGTCTAATGTTCGATGAGTGAATAATGCTGTCATCCTGAGAGGGTGAAAATGATTTTGGAAACTCTTGATTCAAATGAGCATAACTCCGCGAATGTTTGCTGTGTAGGAACTGTGCAGGACAATTGTGCAATTTCAGTCAATTTGGCTGCTACAGGTCCCTTGGGCATGAGGAGCCGGGTGCGTCGCCCCTTCTTCCGAAGGTGAATCTGGGCCCATACGCGATGTCGGTTCCTGCTGTTCATACTGCTAACGATAAATGATCGCAGCGATGGCCGCATCTCCGCCGCATGTTCAGTGAACAGAAACGATGAAACCGAATGTTGATGCCGCAATCAATCGAAGTCTCACAACGGATAATCGCATCCGTCGTAGGAGCCTTCAGAGGCTCAGCCCTATATCCATACCCTGACTCTTTTTCTGCTTGGGAGTCTAGGCTATCTCACGTTGCGGCGGCTTCCGGTCGGGCTTATGGGCGCTCTGGTGCGAAACATCATGCTCGAGCGCCGAGCCGAGCTTCTCTCGGCTGTCAGTGAACAGTTGTGGTGCTCCTCTTCTTTGGGGATGGCATGAGCAGCAGCCCGAGTCCAAGGAATGCGGCCAATCCGATAGCGATAACCGCCTTGAGGTTGCCGCCGAATGGGCCTTTGGGTTTGACCGTGTTTGTCGTTAACCCTGGCTGGCCGATAGAGCCTGGGGCTTGGTGTGGAGGGATCGGAGACTCGGGGGGGCAATCATGGTTGGAGTCCTTTCCGGTCAAAGTCAAGCTGCTTTTTGCCGATTCTCAGGTAGACGTAGTCGCGCCCCAGTGCGGTGCGGTTTGCGACTACGGGGGTGCCGATGAGCATCGCTGGCCCCCACTTCCGCCGGTCTGGCAAAAAATTATGCCTGGTTTGGCTCACAGATGTAGTATAGGGAATAAAAGGCGAAGAGGCAGCCTCTTCCTGCGGATTTGGCCGATTTGATTCTGAAGGGCATTTGAGTTGCCGGAGACTACCGGATAAACCTGCTTCGGCAACCGGCCAATGATCTCGACTTTAAGCAATAATGGTCCTTGCGGCGGGGGAGTGAAGCATGGCGATAAATGAGGATCGGGTTGTCACACTCAACGTCCAAGAGGACTTTGCGGAGAAACTGGCGACAGGCCGTCCCGTACAGGCGATTACAGAACTGGTCTGGAATGGCCTGGACGCAGAGGCGACAACGATCAAGGTCACTGCCGAAGATGGCGAACTTGGGCTCCGGTCAATCACCGTGCAGGATAACGGGCATGGCATGTTGCGTGAGGAGGCGGTTGGCTATTTCGAGAACCTCGGCGGGTCCTGGAAGAAGGTGACCAACCTCTCGAAAAACGGAAAGCGTCACTTGCACGGGAAAGAAG
>JBEKCX010000305.1:0-3877 GCA_050014655.1 Occallatibacter sp.
GGGCTCAACGATACCCTTTCGCTGCTGGACTCGATGCTGGCCAACGCGCCCATCGGCCTGGCCTTTTTTGACCGCAACTGCCGGTTTGTGCGCGTGAACCAGTTCTTCGCCGAGATGACCGGGGCTCCCGTCAGCCGCCACCTGGGCCGGACGCTGCCCGAGCTGCTGCCGCAGCCGGTGGCCCAGGAGCTGGAGAACGCTGTGCAGCGGGTCTTTGCCGAAGAGGCTCCGGTGCGCGACCTGGAATTGAGCGGCCAGAGCGGCCAGCCCAGCCGGCCGTGGACCTGGCTGGTAAGCGCCTACCCGGTGCGCACCACGCCGCGGCAGGTGCGCTGGGCGGGCGTCATCGTGCTCGACGCCACCGGCCGCAAGCTTAGCGAAGAGGCCCTGCGCAGGACCGAAAAACTGGCCGCGACCGGCCGTCTGGCCGCTTCCATCGCTCACGAGATCAACAATCCGCTAGAGGCCATCACCAACCTGCTCTTCCTGCTGCGCAACTTCTGCCAGCTTGGCGATCCGGCGCTCAACTATGTGGCCATGGCCGAGCGCGAGGCCCAGCGCATCGCCGGCATCACCCAGCAGACGCTGCGCTTCTACCGCCAGTCCACGCTGCCCGCGCGCGCCAAAATGTCGGAGCTGCTCGACCCCGTGCTCAGCCTCTCGCAGACCCGCCTCAGCGCCCTCGGCATCGAGGTGCAGCGGGAGTACGACCCGGAGATGGACCTGTTCTGCTTTGCCGCCGAGCTGCGCCAGGTCTTTGCCAACCTGGTGAGCAACGCTCTCGACGCCACCAGCGGCGGCGGCCGTCTGCGGGTGCGCGCGCGCCGTTCGCTCAACTGGCGGGACCCCGCTCAGGCGGGTGTTCGCTTCACGCTGGCCGATACCGGCGCGGGCATGGAGCCGGCGGTGCGCGAGCGCGTCTTCGAGGCCTTCTTTACCACCAAGGAACTGACGGGAACCGGCCTGGGCCTGTGGGTGAGTTACGAAATCATCGTCAAGCACCGCGGGATTGTTCATGTGCGCAGCCGCACCGCCGCGCAGGGAAAGAGCTCGGGAACCGTCTTCCAGATATTCATTCCCGACGACCCCGCTCTTTCGGCTTCGGCAACCTAGACAACATTTCGCCTTGGGCAGCTCTGGTTGCGCTGCGCTGAAGCCGGGCACGGAACCGGCGCCACCCCTCGCTGCGTATAGAGTTTTGTGTCCGTTTGCGAACTCCAAATTCAAGACCGAACACCGAGGGGTTGCGCAAATGAATTCTGGAACGCTCTTATCGCTCTTGTTTTCAATGTGTTTTCTTCGCGCAGCTTTGGCAGCCCGAATGCACTTCCAAAGAGCGTGGAGCCGGAACCATTCACAACGGCCCTGAGCCGGTGACAGGATTCCTACAGGAGGTCATTATGACGATCGCGATTTTCGACACCACAGCCGAGCCGGCGATTGCCCCCCATCAATCCGCCGATTCCATCCAACTCACCGAACTGGTCCGCGGCAACGATCGCCGTCTGCTGGAGCATTTGGAACCGCTTGCGCGCCGGCAGTCCATCAATCTGGATCTGGCGTCCGTTGAGCGCATCGACGCAGCCGGCGTTTCATCCCTGGTCTCTCTGTACACCGCCGCTCGCGACGCGGGCCACAGCTTCACCGTCTCCAACGCTTCGCCGAGAGTGGCCGAAGTACTGGCCCTCGTGGGCCTCGACCGGATTCTCCTGTCTCACAATGCGGTTTGGAACTTCCATTCCGGCCAACGCCTCCAGCGCACGGCCGCATAGAACTGCCCGCCGCGGCGCCATCCTCGTCCGGTACTGCCTGAAGAGCGCGTTGATCTGGGAAACGCTGGTACTCCGAATCGCGCCGGCCAATCCGTCCCGGCCGCATGGGCCGCGGCGGGCGGACATCTGCATGCAGCACCAAAGGCTTCTCGTCCACGCAGAACACAGGTTCCCTTTCCGACAGCGGCTTTTCGTAGATCTTGAGCACGTCGTCCATGCGGGCGATGTACTCTTCATTCAGGTCCGCAATGCACCACATTCTTCCCGCCACGGCTTCAGTTCGTGGCTCTGAAGAAGGATGCGGATCGTCTCCCGGCCCACCTGCGGCGCCAGCTTCCGCTTGACCGCTTCCTCCGCGATCAGCCGCACGCTCCACCGCGCCATGCCCGCTGGCGCCGAACCGCATACCGTGGCGATGATCCGTTGGCTCTGGCTGGTATCCAGCGCTCGCTGTTTGCCGGGCCTGGGCTTTTCGCACAGTGCCGATTCCAGCCCCTGCTCCTCATAGCGCCGGGCAATGGCCCGGACCGTCTTGCGCGCCACGCCAACATTCCTGGCCACCTGCGCTGCCGTCTGTCCTTGGTCAAGCTGGCGCAGGATCGAAGCACGCCGCAACACACGCGCCGACCCACATCACTTGGTCAGCATCGCGGCCAGCTGCTGCCGATCCTCTCTCCGCAATTGGACATCAAGCCGATGATAGCTTTGCATGTCCCCACTATGCGGCCATTTCCTTGCCCAGAACTGTGACTCTGAAAGTACATCTTCACACGGTCAGAGAGCTAGTTCTTTGGCCGTATGAAGTTGTTCCATTTGGAAATGTAGCGCCGGCCTCCCGGCCGGCTGTAACGTGGGCCTCCAGGCCCGCGTTCGCTCATTCCATAGAGCACTTTCTCCCGGTCACGGACCTGGGTAGCGGTCGAAGTTTCCTTTGAAGGTCTCGACGCCGGCATCGTGGAAGCCACTGTCTCAGCCCCCGTCATCCTTCGCGAAGATCCATTTCATGTGCCTGAGCCGTCCTGAAACTCATCACGCACAATTGGCAGTTGAAGAAAGCTGGTCCTCTGCCTCTTCTAGCTGGAGCATGATGTTCCTTGCAGTCTTGACAACAAGTGGAATTGTTACAGAATTTCCAATTTGCTTGTAAATCTGAGAATTGGACGCCTTCCGCGCCCCAAGGGTCCATTGCCAATCGTTGAGAGCCGGCAATTCCGGGAAATCCTTACCCGGCTGAGTAAGAAATACATAGGAAGGAGGTGCGTACAGCGGGGCGGTTCCCGGCTCAAGGGTTTCATTTTCATAGGGTTGGAAGATATAGCCGTTTGGCCCGGTGGGTGCAGGTCTCTATTGAACGGGAGATGCCGGGCAAGCCGTCGATACAGGCCGGCAAGGCAGGAAGCTTGGCGGAGAAAAGGAGCGAAACCATGAGCATCGATCGATTTGGAGTATTGGGGTTGGCAGCGAGTCTGGCCGTGGCCGGAGCGACGGGGTGCACGACCAAGAACTATGTGCACACCCAGACTGCGCCTCTGGTGGAACACACCGACGAGCTGGAAGCCAAGACGGCGGCCAACAACCGGCAGATTCACGATGTGAATGACCGGGCGCAGGCGGGCATCCAGCAGGCGCAGGGCGCGGCGGATGCGGCCAACCGGAACGCGCACAACGCCAGCCAGCTTGCGGGCGATGCTCAGAACGCGGCCGACAACGCCGTGCATCGCGCGGATTCGCTGGAGAGCGTGGTGAAGGGGCTGGACAACTACAAGCCGGTAGCCAGCGTGACGGTGACCTTCGGCTTCGACAAGTCGGTGCTGACCAGGGACGACCGCGATCAGTTGGATGCTTTTGCAGCGCAGCTTGGTTCGGCCAAGAGCTACATTCTGGAAGTGACCGGGGGAACGGATTCGACCGGGCCGGCCCAGTACAACTATGAGCTGAGCCAGCGGCGGGCGGACGCGGTGGTGCAATACCTGGCGTCGAAGTATGGGATTGCCGCGCACCGGTTCTATCTGATCGGAATCGGCAAGGACAAGGAAGTGGCGCCGAACACGACCGCGGAGGGGCGGAAGCAAAACCGGCGGGTTGAAGTACAACTGCTGTCGAAC
>JBEKCX010000306.1:0-3866 GCA_050014655.1 Occallatibacter sp.
AAAGTACTCGCTGCGCCCGGTGGCCCTGCGGCTGCGCGAACTGCTGGACAAGGAGTTGGGCGAATCCATCAACGTGGCCTTCTCGCCGGACTGCATCGGCGAAGTGGCCACTGAAATGGCGCTTCAGCTTGAATCCGGCCAGGTGCTGCTGCTCGAGAACCTGCGCTACCACCCCGAAGAGGAAGCCAACGATCCGGCCTTCTCGAAGGCGCTGGCCTCGCTGGCCGAGGTCTACGTGAACGACGCCTTCGGCTCGGCCCATCGCGCCCACGCATCCACCGAGGGGATCACGCACTTCCTCTCACCGGCCGTGGCCGGCCTGCTGATGGAAAAGGAGATCACCTACCTGGGCAAGGCTTTGGAATCGCCCGAAAAGCCCTTTGTGGCCATCATCGGCGGCTCAAAAATCTCCGGCAAGATCGACGTCATCGACAACCTGCTCGACAAGGTGGATACGCTGGTGATCGTCGGCGGCATGGCTTACACCTTCCAGCGCGCCCTCGGCGTAACTACGGGCAAGTCGCTGGTGGAAGAAGACAAGATTGATATGGCCAAGGCCGCGCTCGAAAAAGCCAAGGCCCTGGGCGTCAACCTGCTGCTGCCCGTCGATAACATCCTGGCCGACAAGTTCGCCCCCGACGCCAACACTCAGGTATGGGACTGCTCGGTCGATTTCCCCGCTGACTGGCAGGGGCTGGACATCGGTCCCAAGTCCATCGCGGCCATTGAAGAGGTGGTCTCGACCGCGCGGACAATCGTCTGGAACGGCCCGGCCGGCGTCTTCGAGTTTCCGCGCTTCGCCGTGGGCACCAACGCCATCGCCCATGCCGTTGCGGCCAACAAGGCGGCCATCTCCATTATCGGGGGCGGCGACTCGGTCTCGGCCATCAACCAGGCCGGCGTAGCCGACCAGATCACCCACATCTCCACCGGCGGCGGCGCTTCGCTCGAGTTTCTCGAGGGTAAGAAACTGCCGGGCGTGGAGGCGCTGACGGATAAGTAAGACAGGGGTCAGGGATCAGGGATCAGTTAAAGCCGCATCCGGTCAGAAGCCGATTGGATGCGGCTTTGTTATGTTCGGCGCCCCAGGTCTGGTCCGCCGCGGGGGTTCAGACCTGGGAAGTCCAAGGCTGGTTTGCTGCTATCCCACGTCTGAGAAGCGGGACGTAGGCCAACCGGCACCAGCGGGCCGGCCGGGAGCCGCTTGCGGCTGTGGCCGGACCGGCCCTTCACCAAGTTCCCGCATCTTGATAGACTCCAGCCATGCAGTCTCGCGCCCTCAAGGCAAGGGTCGTCGAATTCACCAGGGAGATCCGCCGCCTCTCCCGGTACGCCAGCAGAAACTGGGTCCGCGAGATGCCCAGGTCGAAGCGCATCGTCATTTGGGTCGGGTACTTGCTTCAGGGATACGCCATTTATTGCCTTTGGTCGCGGTCTCTGGCGTGGCCCCTCATGTGGCCTGAAGATGAAATCCAAGTCTTTGTCGTTGCGCTTCTGGTATACGCCGCTGGCGGCGCGCTGACGAACATCGCGCTGACCTCGGAGTTCTTCCGCAAGACCCAGCTTGAATCCGACCAGATTGCCGCGCGCCAGATTCAGCAGACGCTCACCCCGGCTGAAGTCGATAAGTTTCCCGGCTATAAGGTGGAGACGTTTTACAAGCCCTTGCGCGAGGTTGGCGGCGACTACTTCGACGTCATCGAACTCGCGGGCCTGCGAACGCTCTTCGCGGTGGCCGACGTATCCGGAAAAGGCATGCCTGCGGCGCTACTGGCGGCGAACATACAGGCTCTGGTTAGAAGCGGCGCGAGTTTCGAGACGGACCTCCTGGCGCTGGCCGGGCAGATCAACAGGCACCTATGCCGCTATACCCCCAGCGATCGCTTTGCCACCGCGGTGTTCATCGCGCTGAGCCGCGATTCGGGAGAATTGACTTACGTGAACGCCGGCCACAATCCCCCGATCGTCTGCGATTCCGGATCTGCGACAGCGCTGGAAGCTACCGGCATGCCGCTCGGACTGTTTCTCGATGCGGTGTATGAGGCTCGCACCGCGCTTCTCCCGCCCGGCGGCGCCCTTTTGGTCTTCACCGATGGACTTACCGATTCAATCTCCGGAGAGAACGCCGAAAGCCGTTTGCGCGACGCGCTGGCTGACAGTTCGGGAAAGACGATGCAAATTCTGAAGTCATTGGTAGACCCGCATTTCACCGCGGACGATGTCACCATCCTGCTGGTGAAACGCGATTGAGACGCTACGTGACCGGCGTTCGAGGAGTGGTTGAAATCGAGTCAGAGTGGACCGCAAGACTTCGCAACTGGGCGATGCACTCCTCGATGGAGCGGCGCGGCGGAGCCGCCACGCGCAAACCCGCCGGCGGATAGGCACCGTTCTCGATGACGATCTCCGCGTCCAGGCGGACGTGAGCCAGCAGACCGGCAAAGCCGCGGACGGCGTCGGCTTCCGAAATGTGGATCGTTGCCATACTTAGGATGATTCGTCGATTTCAGGCGGGTGAATCAGGTATGACCAACGAAGATGGCTGGCCCAGATCCGGTCCGCAGTGGCGGGTCGGACCAGGGGGACCATGAGCCCCAGATCGTCCGTGCGTATTCCGGCTTCTCCTCCCGCTTGCAGATTATGACCCGCTCGGCGCGCACCATGGAAGATAGGTGAAGAGTGCGCGAAACCCCGGTTCTTGCCGGCTTGAAGCACCCGGTTCCGCGTTTTACGCGCCCATCCACTTGCGCAGTTGGCGTTGCGCCGGCTTTTCCACCACGTGCAGCGCAACCAGCGCCAGCGCAATCAGCAGCGCGTAGCTGATCCACGGGTCGTATTGCGTCAGACCCAGCCGCACGAGCACGTGCGAGTCGTGAATCAGGTTCCACAGGTTGAAGTGCAGCAGGTAGAGGCAGTAGCTGGCCTCGCCCACAAACACCGGCGGACGCCAGGCCAGCACGCGCGCCAGCGGGTTCTCGCCGGCCAGGCCCAGAATGATGCAGCCGAAGAGCGGCATCAGCAGGCCGTCGTGCAGGATGGCGTAGGGCACGCGCGGACCAAGCGACAGGAGTCCGAACGTGCCCGCAAAACCAACCAGCCCAAGCAGCAGGCGCAGACGCCCGGCTCGCTCCAGCAGGCCATCCAGCTCGGCCAGCACCACGCCGAAGACAAAGCTGGCCAGGTGCGGCAGCGGCGTGTACTTGAGCACCTGCAGCCACGGGCCCCAGCTCCAGCGGTCGGGATGCGCGATGCCGTCCGGGTTGATGGCCATGTACAGGGCGCCGGGAATCATCCCCAGCATCCACACCGCGGCCAACTGAATCACGCTGCGCCAGGCCTCCACGGGCTTCTTCCACCGGGCCAGCCAGGGAAAGAGCACGTAATAGAAGCTCTCGGCCGACATGGTCCAGGCCGGCGTATTCAGGAAGGTGGCAACGGATGGAACCCACCCTTGAAGCAGCAGCGGCGTCAGCGCCATGCCCGTCCAAAACATCGCGTGCGAGTGAGCGTGGTACTCTGCCGCCACCATCCGCCAGGCCAGCAGCAGGCTGAGCAGGTAGATGGGATAGAGCCTGGTGAACCGCGCCTTCCAAAAGCGCGCCCGGTCCAGTGTTCCGGCGCGCGCCCGCCCGGCATAGTTATACGCCAGCACGAACCCCGACAGCAGAATGAAGAAGCTCACCGAAGCGTAGCCGGCGTTGACCACCGGCGCGAACCAGCCAAACCAATTGGGATCGGAAAAATGAAAGAAGACGATATTGACGGCCGCGAAGGAACGCAGGCCCGTCAGTGCATTCAACCGTTCTGGCTTGCGCATCTCCACTGGCTGTTAGACGTCTCCGATCGGCCTCCCGGTTCAGCCAGTC
>JBEKCX010000307.1:0-3865 GCA_050014655.1 Occallatibacter sp.
AAGGCTACACCGGCATCCTGATCGACGACCTGATCTCGAAGGGCATCAACGAGCCGTACCGCATGTTCACCTCGCGGGCCGAGTTCCGCCTCCACCTGCGCATCGACAACGCCGACCGCCGGCTGACCCCGCATGGACGCCGGCTGGGCCTGATCGGCGATGAGGCCTGGGCGGAGTACGAGCAGAAGCAGGCCCGCATGGCCGCGCTGGAGCGGTTGCTTACCGTGAACAAGGTGGATGGAGATCGGCTGGCAGCCGCTGGCTTCGGCGAGCTGACGGCCACTGCGGGGCTGACCTGGGCGCAACTGCTCAAGCGGCCCGAGGTGACCATCGAGCCGGTGATGGGCGCAATGCGCGAAGCCCTGGCCCAGGAGCCGTTGCTCGCCGAGTTCTCCGCCGCCCTCGCCATCGTCGACCAGCCCGATCTGGACGCAAGAGCCCGCAGGGCGGTACTGCGCAATGAGGCCCGCGCTGTCGAGACCGAGATCAAGTTCGCCGGCTACCTGAATCAGCAAAGGAAGTCGATTGAAAAGCTGAAGGCCGCCGAGGCCGTCGCCATTCCGGAGTGGATCGACTACCGCGCCATCAGCGGCCTCTCGCGCGAGATGCGCGAAGTTCTGGAGCGGGTCCGCCCGGTCACCATCGGCCAGGCCAGCCGTCTTCCCAGCGTCACGCCAGCCGCGCTCAGCCTGGTCCATGTGTCGATCCGGCTGCAAGGCGCCCGGCGGCTGGCAAGCTGACCCGCCAACCGCAGTCTCAACCGGCCCAAACCGGCTGCACTACACAGGAAGCCACGCCAATCCGGAACCGAGCCGCTGAACAGGCCTCATAAAGACACAAGGCCCGCTCGCCGTGGCGAACGGGCCTTTCCGGGGAAGTCCGCAGGATCTGGGGAAGGCTGCGGAGGAATCTGTCAATTACCTGTGTCCGCCACCGCCATGGCCGCCGCCACCGCCGTGGCCGCCGCTGAAGCCGCCACCGGCATGACCGCCGCCGCTAAACCCGCCGCGTGCGCCGCCGCTGTATCCGCGAGCCGCGCCGCCGCCTCTCGGAGCCGCATATCCGCGTGCTCCGCCTGCATATCCGCCGCGAGGCGCACCTGCAAAACCGCGCGATCCGCCGGCATAACCGCGACCCGCGTATCCGCCGCGATAGCCATAGCCGCCGCGATAGCCGTAGCCGCCCCAGCCGTGCCCACCGTACCAGCCGTGCCGCCAGCCCCAGCCGTACCACGGTCCGGCGCCAATGAAGACACCGCCGTAGAACCAGCTCGGCCCGTAATAGCCGTAGGGGGCGCAGGCATAGGGGTAATAGGGGTAATAGCCCCAGTCGCAGACCGGCGGACCGTAAACATCGGGCGCGGCAACGACTGCGGGGCCAACTCCGACACCCACGTCCACTTGGGCCGTTGCCGTAGCCGCGAA
This sequence comes from Occallatibacter sp., assembly GCA_050014655.1. Lineage (GTDB taxonomy): Bacteria > Acidobacteriota > Terriglobia > Terriglobales > Acidobacteriaceae > Telmatobacter. Next base: position 1,425 of record JBEKCX010000307.1, read on the forward strand.
CGGCAGTGCCAGAAGCAATGCAACCAGAACCAGGCTAAATCGTCTCATGACATCCTCCTTGTGCTGCCCCGTCCCTTTCGATCCGGACCCAGGATTCAATGTTCTCAGCACCCGCCGGTCTCTGGAGTTGTGCTCCCAACCGGCTTTCAATCATTCAGACAGCATTTCCGCGCTTAAGTTGCGGTCGCTGCAAAAAGAATCGCTCAGGACGGGCAAAATGGCAAGGCGGACGCGGAGATGGAGGGCTGCGTATTCGAGCGGTTCAAGGGCTGCCTGCCGGCTCATTGTGCCGAATTATTCAAGATAAAGATGAATATCTATTGGTCAAGTCTAACAATCAATGCGAATTGGCTCTTCCGAATGCTCGCCGGGCAGATGCTGCGATCTCGCGCGCCCAGCACTCAATCGCCGAGAAGCCGCAGAACAGTCTCTTCGATAAGCCGGCAGGCGCCAGGAAGCGCGGTGGCCACGGCTTCGCTGAAGACCTCGCCCAGCTCCGTCGATCCCGCGCCGACGGTCACGAGCTGCGCATTCGCGGGCTGCGCACCGTAGATGTCGCGGCTCAGCGCCAGCAACTCAGGTGCGCCCAGGTGGTGAGTGGCGAGTCCTTCCATGCCGGCGCCCGGTTCCACCGGCAGAAGCGCGACCGATCCGGGAGCGGAATCGAGGGAACAATCGATAAACAGGACGGCTTGGGCGCGGGCGATCTCTTCAGCCAGTTCGGGAGTCCATTGCTGGCGGACGACTACCCGCACATCGCCCCGCCCGCCGAATCGCATCTCAGCCCAATCGGCCAGCCACGGCCCCACGCCGTCGTCCGTGCGCAGCGGGTTGCCGCAGGCGAGGATCAGGCAGCGGGCTGGATTCAACTGCGGCATGGCGCGGTCAGAGCGCTACTGCATAAGCAATGTAGCCAATAAACACGAGGGACACAAACAGACCGGTTGCCATTGCCAGGTTTTGCTTCTGGCCTTTGTGCTTGTCTGTTATGTGACGGATACCAGCGATCCCGAAAAATAGGGCCGCGATGATTGCAACTGGCAGAACAAAGCTGGATTGCACAATGGACAAGACTCCAACGGTTCCAGTTGCAAAATTCGCAATTCCCAGTTCCCGCACAAACGGCAATGCGTCGTCACTCCGTAGGCCGAAGATCTCTTCCACCGTAAACCGAGGTTGGAAGAACTGCCGCAAACCGGCGCCAGAAAGCCTGATTCCCGCACTCCAAAAGACGAACCACTTGCCTACAAGCAACATCAGCGGCGCAGGCGAATGGAGGATGTAGTGTTCAGTGCCAATCGAGAAGATCGGCAACACAACCATCGACAAAAGCACACTCACGGCGTACATGGAGTGGACCCTCCTGATTTCTGAACGCCATCGCGTGCCTGAGCGAGCGCGGAGAAGGCAGGGAAATCTCAGCCTGTCGCGTCAGTCGCGCATCACACGGTCCACGACCTCGCCGCCGGCGGAGACCAGCGAAAGCACCAGCGGCATCTGGCCGAAGGCGTGCGTCGAGCAGCTCAGGCATGGATCGAAGGTGCGGATCACGGCCTCGACGCGGTTGAGAGCGCCCTCGGTGAACTTGCCGTCCTTGACGTAAGCCTTGGCCGCCTGCGCCACGCCCCTGTTCATGGCGTTGTTGTTATGGCCGGTGGCCACCACCAAGTTGGCCCAGGTGATGAGTCCGTTCTCGTCCACCTTGTAGTTGTGCATCAGCGTGCCGCGCGGGGCCTCGATTTGGCCCGCGCCCTCCAGCCTGTTCACTCCCGCAGTGGCGCGCACCTGCTTGTCGAGGATGCGCGGATCGGCAAGAATCTGCTCGATCTTCTCGATGCCGTAGAGCGCCTCGACCAGGCGCGCGTGGTGATAGTGGAAAGAGCTCTCCACCATGCCCTCGGCCAGTTGCTTGAACTCCGCCAGCTCCTTGTCCGCCTGCGGAGTGCCCATGGACTTGACGATGTTCAGCCGCGCCAGCGGGCCCACGCGATAGCTGCCCTGGGGATAGCCAAACTGCTTCAAGTAGGTGAACTTCGTATAGCTGTACGGTTCAACCGCTTCGCCGATCAGTTCGCTGAATCCGCTGGCGGTGATGCCGTCGGCCAGAATCTTGCCCGCGGGGTCGATCACCCGCAGCGCACCGTCGGTGAACTCGATCGACTCGTCTTCGTTGATCAGTCCCATGTAATTCGACGGGAAGTTGGCGAAGACCTCGATCTCCTGTTTGAAGCTGCCGGCGATCTGCTTGTAGGCGGCGATCGCCATGCCCAGGTTCGCGTAGGCCTCGGGCAGCATGGACAGGATCTCATCGCGCTTGGCCAGCGTCAGCGGCTCGGTGACGCCGCCGGGCACCACCCAGCCGGTATGGATGCGCTTGCCGGAGAGCAGCTCGATGGTGTGCTGGCCAAAGCGGCGCAGCGCCACGCCGGCGCGGCCCAGTT
>JBEKCX010000308.1:0-3862 GCA_050014655.1 Occallatibacter sp.
AGTCGGTGGAGGCGGAGATCACGCGCAGGCGGTTGCCGCTGGTTTCGCCCTTCATCCACAGCTTCTGGCGGGTGCGGCTCCAGAAGGTCACATAGCCACTCTCCAGCGTTTTGGCATAGCTGGCGGGGTTGAGAAAGCCCAGCATCAGCACCTCGCCGGTGCGCGCATCCTGCACAATGCCGGCTACCAGGCCGTCCATTTTGTCGAAGTCGATCGTTGTTGTCTTATCGCTCATTTTTCCATTTTCCGGTACTGGTTTGGATTCGCGCCGGGGCGTGAAAAAGCCCGCCAGCGACGGTCGCCGGCGGGCTTCAAATCTCTCGATCTCTCTGGCCGTCTAGTTCAGGCCATGGCAGTCCGCCGGCATGGAGGTTCCATGATGGTGGTGATGACCGTGATGGCGGTAGCCCTGCATCTGTATGAAACCCTAAGGGAAGACCCCATGGCATGTCAAATGTTTTGCTTGCGGCCGGCGCGGGCCGGGGCGGAGAATGGAGCCGTGCGAGCGAGAACAAAATGGACGGCTTTGGCAATTGCGAAAGGAACATGAATCGGTTGGGAAACCCAGAGAAGCATCCCTCAGGGGCTAAAGCCCACGCCGGTTTTGCTAGGTTTATGTACGGGCTAAAGCCCGTACCCTTCACGCGCTGGAGTTGTTGCGCGGTCTGCTTGGCGGTTGCGATTCTGTGCGTGTGTCTGGCGGGGATGGCGCAAAACCAGGACCGGGATTCCCGCGGCCTGCCCAGGACATCCGCAACGGCCCCGGCGCCGGCGGCGCGCGTCGACATCAATCACGCCAGCGTGGATGAGTTGCTGAAGATTCCCGGCATGACTCGCAGTTGGGCCGGCCGCATCGTTCGCTTCCGGCCCTACCGCACCAAGCAGGACCTGCTGGAACGCGGCGTGGTGAGCAGCGAGGTCTACGACCGCATCAAGGATTACGTGATCGCACACCGAGATAAGCAGTAATTGGGAGCCTAATCCCAGGTCTCAAAATCGAGACCCAGGGGCACCCAGCAGTGAGATCCAGCTTCAAGCCTCAACCGGCTCCGGCGCGGAGGGCTCGCCGGCCTCGGGCTCATCTCCGCGCCCGAGCAACCTGCTCAGAATCACGTAAAGCACGGGAATGAAGAACAGATTCAACACCGTGGAAAGCAACATGCCGCCCACGATGGTGGTTCCCACAGAGCGGCGTCCCAGCGCGCCCGCGCCGGTGGCGAAGACCAGCGGCAGAATGCCCAGGATGAAGGCAAACGAGGTCATCAGAATCGGCCGCAGCCTGAGCGCCCCGGCCTCGGCGGCCGCGTCGGCAATGGAACGTCCCTTGCGGCGGAGCTGCTCGGCAAACTCGACGATCAGAATCGAGTTTTTGGCCGAGAGGCCGATCAGCATCACCAGACCGATCTGGCAGTAGACGTCGTTCGATAGCCCGCGCGCCGCCACCAGGCCGAGGGCGCCCAGCACCGCCATGGGCACGGCCAACAGGATAATGAAGGGCAGCGCAAAGCTCTCGTATTGCGCCGAGAGGGTGAGATAGACGACCAGAATCCCGAGGCCGAAGATGATGAGCGCCTTGCCGCTGGACTCAATCTCGTCCAGGGTGAGTCCCGTCCACTGGTAGCCCATGCCCGGCATCTTGTTCTGGTTGAAGAGATCTTCCATGGCCGCCAGCCCCTGGCCTGAGCTGTATCCGGGCGCAGGGGAGCCGTCGATCTCCACGGCGCGGAAGAGGTTGTAATGGGTAATCACCGGCGGGCCGGAGCTTTCCGCCACGGTGACCAGGTTGTCGAGCGGAACCATCTGGCCGGAGTCCGAGCGCACATAGTAGTTGTGCAGGTCTCTGGCCGTCATGCGGAAGGGCTGGTCGGCCTGCACAAAGACGCGATAGGTGCGGTTGTTGTAGTCGAAGTCGTTGATGTACTCCGAGCCCATGAAGACGCCCAGCGTGTTGGTGATCTGCGAGAGCGGAATGTTCATGACCTTGGCCTTCTCGCGATCGATGGTCACCAGCACCTGCGGGTCGTTGGCGGAGAAGGTGGTGATCAGCCCGGCAAGATCCTTGCGCGCGCGGCTTGCGCCCACCATCTGGTGGGCCACGCGGTCCAGGTCGCTGAGGGTGTTGGTTCCCTGGTCCTGGAGCATGAACTGAAAGCCGCCATAAGCGCCGACGCCGTTCACGGCGGGGGGCTCGAAGATGGCCACCAGACCGCCGTTGGGAGCGAACATCAGGCTGCCCAGCTTGGGAGTGAGATCGGCCACGATATCCGCTGTGGAGTGGCCCTTGCCGCGGCGTTGATCGGAGGGCGTTGTCGAGACAAACATCATGCCCGCATTGGAGGCGGGTCCGGAAAAGCTGAAGCCCATCACGGAGAAGGCTCCGGCGATGTCGGGATTCGATTTGAGGATTGCGCCCGCTTGATCCGCCAACGCGGTGGTATAGGCCAGCGAGGAACCCGGCGGCGCCTGCACCACCACCATCAGGAAGCTCTGATCCTCCTGGGGAATGAACCCGGTGGGAACGTGCAGGTAGGTCCAGACCGTGGCGCCCAGGCCGGCAAAGAAGAGCACCAGCAACACATAGCGCAGCTTCAGCGCCAGATGAATCGACTTGGCGTAGGTGGCGCCCAGCCAGGTGATCTGGCGGTCGGTGGAGTGAATGAAGGCGGCGAAGGCGCGCGATATGGGGCCAATGCGGAGAAAGTCCAACTGGCGGGGGCGAGCCTCTTCGCCGCGCAGGAACAGCGCCGAGAGCGCCGGCGAGAGCGTGAGCGCGTTGAAGGCCGAGATGGCGATGGCAAAGGCGATGGTCAGGGAGAATTGCCGGTAGAGAATGCCTGTGGTTCCGGGAAAGAATGAGACCGGCACGAAGACCGCAATCAGCACCAGCGAAGTGGCGATGACCGCGCTGGTCACCTCGCCCATGGCCCGCGAGGTGGCTTCACGTGCCTTGGAGTGCTCCATGGCGATGTGCCGCTGCACGTTCTCGATGACCACAATGGCGTCGTCCACCACCAGCCCCGTGGCCAGGGTGATGCCGAACAGCGTGAGGGAGTTAATGGAGAAGCCGAAGAGCTTGATGAAGGCGAAGGTTCCGATCAGCGAGACCGGAATGGTGACGGCGGGAATGATGGTGGCGCGCCAGTCGAGCAGGAAGAGGAAGATGACCGTGATGACGATGAAGATGGCCTCGGCGAGGGTGACCAGCACTTCGCGGATCGAGTCGCCCACCACCGTGGTGGCGTCGAAGGCGATGGCGTACTTGAGTCCCGGCGGAAAGCTCTTCGAAAGCTCCGCGAGCGCCGCTGTTGCCTTGCGGTCCACGTCCAGGGCGTTGGCGTTGGAGAGCTGCTCCACGCCGATGCCATCCGCATCCCGCCCCGCGAATTTGAGCGACGAGCTGTAATCCTCGGCGCCCACCACCGAGTGGCCAACGTCCTTCAGCAGCACCACGCCGTTGGCGCTGTTCTTGACGATAATGTTGTCAAACTCGGCGGGACTGGTGAGCCGGCCCACCACGCGCACCGGAATCTGGAAGGCCTGCTTATCATCGGATGGCGGCTGGCCAAGCTGCCCCGCGGGAATCTCGACATTCTGCTCGATAAGGGCGTTGACCACGTCGGTGGCCGTCAGTCCGCGGGCGGCCAGGCGGGCCGGATCAAGCCACACGCGCATGGCGTACTTGCGCTCGCCGAAGATGAGCACATCGCCCACGCCGGGAACACGCTTGAGGGCATCCTTCACATAGACATCGAGATAGTTGGAGATGAACTCGGGCGAGTAGCGTCCATCCTCCGTATAGAAACCCGCGCCGAAGACGAAGTTGAAGTTGGATTTGGTGATGCTGACGCCCGTCGCGTTCACC
>JBEKCX010000309.1:0-3847 GCA_050014655.1 Occallatibacter sp.
TCGCCATCCAGGGCGAAGCCGGCTCATTCAGCCACGAAGCGGCCATGAAACTGGTCGCCGGCGCGGTCATTGTGCCGTTTTCTCTCTCCGCCGACGCCTTTGCCGCGCTTGTGGACGCCACCGTCGAGGCCGCAGTCATTCCCATCGAGAACAGTCTGGCCGGCTCGGTCCTGGAGCACTTCGACCTGCTGCTGGCCCACGATGTGCAAGTCCAGCGCGAGACGCTTCTGCGCATCCGCCACAACCTGATCGCCATCTCCGGAGCCTCGATCGGCGAGATCGACCGCGTCTTCTCGCATCCGGTAGCCCTGGCCCAGTGCCGGAAGTTCCTGGCCCAGCACTCCAGAATGGAGGTCTACGCCTCATACGACACCGCCGGCAGCGTAAAGCAACTGGTTGAATTGCGCGACCGCCATGCGGGGGCCATCGCCAGCGAGGCCGCGGCTCGCTACTACGGGGCGCAGATACTCCAAGCCGGCATCGAAGACAATCCGGAAAACTACACTCGCTTCTTCCTGGTCCGCCGCGCCGGGGACGCCCTTGCCGATCCCGAGTCGAACAAGATCAGCCTCGCCTTCTCCCTCGCGAATCGTCCCGGATCTCTCGTCGCCGCGCTCTCTGAACTCTCCTCCATCGGCATCAACCTCACCAAGATCGAGTCCCGGCCGGTCCACGGCAAACCCTGGGAGTACATCTTTTACGTGGATTGCCAGATTCACTCCTGCGAAGAGGGTTCGCGCGCCCGTGAAGCGCTGGCTCCCCATTGCGCCATGGTCAAGGAGCTGGGATGCTACCCGGAAGCGCGCTTGTAGCGAGAGGCAGGCGAACAAAGCCCTGATTTGGATGGGTCCTCGACGAGATTCAGCAGAAAAGGGGACGGGCTTGGCCCCGTCCCTTTTTCGATGGCGCTCTGGTCAACCCTGAATCAGCGGCCTCAAAAGTGATACGCCACGCCGATGGCGGGGGTGAAGATGTTGTACCACTTGTTGGTGTCGAACTTGTAGCCGCCAGGGTCGCCGAAAGTGGGAACCTTGGTGACAAACCCGCGATACTCCGCGCGAATGTCGAAGCTGGGGCTGATTTCGTAAGCAAACCCGGCCCCGTACATGGCCCCGACGCTCGTCTGCTGCTTGGCGCCCAAGACCGTCGTGCCGCTGTTGACGATGGGCAAAAAGATCAAGGCGCCTGGCCCGGCCTCGACAAACGGGTTGTACTTGCGGAAATAGAAGGTGTGCACGTAGGCCCCAGACATCTCCTGGGTGCGGGTTAGAATGGTGATGCCAAGCGGTCCCAGATTGGGTTCGGCGTAGTTGATCTTGTTCTGGTAGGTAATCCCGTAGTTGCCCTCGAAGGCGCTCGAGGGAGTGAGCATGAAGCGGTAGCTGGCCAACGCGCCATAGCCAGTGGTCGAGTGAACCTGAACGTCTGTGGACGAGGCAATGAACGGCTCGATCAGCCCCAATCCACTGATGCTGATGTCCTGGCGGCTTTCCTGAGCGCGGCCTGCGGCCACACACACGGCCAGCAGGAATGCAATTGAAGCGATCTTCTTCATTCGGTCCTGAACCTCACGACTGCCCAACCGTCCGGCTGGCAACGAGCTTGTCGATTCCGGCGCGCCTGTTCGAGCCGGGCCCCGCTTTCAGAATTGTAAATGGCCGGAGCGGTCCGTGGAGTCAACAGGTTCTGCCGGCCTCCGCGCCGCGCCGCGCGCCGGAACGACCTAAGCTGATAGACGCACCGGAATCCAAAGGGGCGCTTGCCTTCAAATGCCGCAGTTTGTTTTGGCCGTTCGAGCTCGCTCAGCCCATCGGCTCCACATGGTAGTAAAACGGCGGTCCCTGCTCCTTGGCCAGCGTTCGCACCGTGCGCAGAAAGGCCCTGGCAGCGTAGGAGAGCGTGCCCTGACGCCGGTGCGCCAACCGCAGCACCCGTTTGAACTCCAGCTCGTCCACCGCCACCCTCACCAGTTGGCCGGTCTCCAGCTCCCGCGCCACGGTCAGATGCGGAACCAGCGCCACTCCGTTGCCCATGGCCACAAAGCGCTTGATCGCCTCGATCGTCGGCAGCTCGACAGCCATATTCAACGGCCTCCGATAACGCTGAAACGCCTCGATCACCTTCCGCCGCAGCGGTGAGGCCACGTTGTGGGCAATAAAGACCTCCTCTCCCAGGTCGTCGATCGAGACCCGCTCCGCGCCCGCCAGCGGATGATTGGGGCTCGCAATCAGCGCCAAGCTGTCCCCATACACAGCGATGGTGCGAAACTGAACCGGGTCGGGCCGGAACGAAACCACCCCCAGCTCGAAGGTGCGCAGGTTCAGCTCCTCGGGAATCCTGGAAGCAAGCAGGCGGTGCACCGTCACGCTCACCTGCGGAAACGCCCGCCTGAAGCGGTCGATGGCCGGCAGCAGATACATGCAGGTGTACTCGTTGGCCGCCAGTTGCAGCCGCCCCCGTTCCAGATTTTTCAACTCGTCCAGCGCGCTGGTAGCCTCGCGCCTCAGGGCCATCAGCCGTAGCGCGTAGTCGCGCAGCAGCGCCCCGGCCGCGGTCAGAGAGCCGTCGCGCGCCGCCCGGTCGAAGAGCGTCTCGCCCACCGCCGCTTCGAGTTTGCGGATCACCTGGCTCACCGCCGGCTGCGTCCGGTGCAGCCGCACCGCCGCGCGCGAGAAGCTCCGCTCCTCCGCCACTGCCAAAAACGTCTCCAGCTGATTCAGTTCCATAGCGCCTCCAAAGAGCAGTTGTCGGTAGGCAGTGGACAGTCGACAGTGGTCAGTTGTCAGTCGTAAGCCCGGCGGGCGGAAACTGACAACTAAAAACTGAAGACTGACAACTTTAGTATAAGCAGTCCTTATCGCTCCCCCAATAAGAATAACTTTGCCTTATACAACCCCGATGCGAGACAATGAAGAAGTTGGAAATGGTTTCTCCCGGCAGGCGAGTCAATGATCTCAGATCACGTGTTCTTCTTCGACACCACGCTGCGCGACGGCGAGCAATCGCCCGGCTGCAGCATGACAACGCAGGAAAAGCTCACCATGGCCCATGCCCTTGAAGATTTGGGCGTGGACATCATCGAGGCCGGCTTCGCCATGGCCTCCGAGGGCGACTTCGCGGCCATCGCCACCATCACGCAGGCCATCCATAAGCCGCGTATCGCGTCGCTGGCCCGCGCCAGGACGGAAGACATCGAGATGGCCGCCCGCGCCCTGCAATTTGCCGACCGCGCGCGCATTCACATCTTCCTTGCCTCCAGCGACCTGCATCTCGAATACAAGCTCAAGATCGGACGCCAGGAGGCGCTGGACCTGACAGGCGAGTCGATTCGCGTGGCGCTCAAGCACACCGACGACGTCGAGTTCTCGCCCGAAGACGCCACCCGCTCCGATCGCGATTTTCTTGTCGAGATGGTGCGCGTGGCTGTCGAGGCCGGCGCCACCACCATCAACATGCCGGACACCGTGGGCTACACCACCCCCGAAGAGTATGCCCAGATGTTCCGCGAAGTCCGCCAGCGCGTCCCGGCCATCGACGAGCAGGGCATCGTTCTCTCCTCGCACTGCCACGACGACCTGGGCTTGGCGGTGGCCAACTCGCTGGCTGCCATCGGTGCCGGTGCACGCCAGGTGGAGTGCACCATCAACGGCATTGGCGAACGCGCCGGCAACGCCGCGCTCGAAGAGATTGCCGCCGCCCTCTACGTGCGCGGCGACCGCTTCGGCGTCTCCACCGGAATCAAGCTCGAGAATCTCTATCCCACCAGCCAGGTTCTCGGCCAGCTCATCACCTTCCGCCCCTCGCCCAACAAGGCGATCGTCGGCGACAACGCATTTGCACACGAGTC
>JBEKCX010000310.1:0-3826 GCA_050014655.1 Occallatibacter sp.
ACCTGCCGGACCGCGGACGGCTGGAGCGCACCGGCGTTCTTTTCCATTACCGGCGGCAGCTGGGGATTGCAGATCGGCGTCGAAGGCGTGGATCTGGTCATGATCATCCAGAACGACCGGGGTATGGAACACCTGATCAACAGTAATTTCCAGCTGGGCGGCGATGCTTCAGCGGCAGCCGGACCGGTTGGACGCCACGCTTCGGCCGATACCGATTGGAAGCTGGAGACCGAAGTCCTGACTTACTCTCGCGCCAGGGGCGCTTTCGCCGGACTCACCTTGACCGGCGCTGCGATTCGACGCGACGAAGACTCCACGGAGGCCATCTACGGCCATGACATCTCCACACGCCGCATTCTGCGCGGCGAAATAGCCGTGCCGGCCTCGGCAGGCACGTTCCTCGATGCGGTCAGAGACGCAAAGGCTCAGGCCATCGCTTCCAATTAGCCGTCAATTGCGAATGCTCGCGGACGGGCGGGGAAGGACTTGGATTCCCGGCCCCCCGCGGTGCAAAAGGAGAAGAGTATGCTCTGGACATTGTTCGTAATTCTTGTGGTTCTCTGGCTATTGGGCTTCAGCTTCCATGTTGCCGGCGGTTTCATTCACCTGCTCCTGGTATTGGCGCTGGTGGTCCTGATCTTCAACTTGCTGGCCGGACGCCGGACTGATTTCTGAAGCAAGCAGAGCCCTGAGGAGTGATGGACGGCGTCAGCCGAATGTGGCTGCGGGCGAACGCCTTTGCGCCGGACCGGCCAGGACTCCGGCGGGGATGGGTTATCACTTGCCTTCCTTGTGACATTCGGCGGCTGCCTGGAGATGCAGAGTCGCCTCTTTGCGAGAGCACCGCTGTGGGCGCGATTGAGAATGGATTCCTACCGCGCCCACTATGTGTTTTCATAGACATACGTCGACCAATCCCCTTTGCCGATCCCCAAGAATGTCCGACTCCGGGGACTTCTGAGGATGCTCCCGGCCTGTTCTGTCTGCCGGCCGGATTTCGCCGTAGCCGGCGACCCCATGAAGATGGACATCAGGGCGGTGCATTTCGCCGTCATGCGGATGTGGCTGCAGCGCTTGCGCATCGGTTGGGAGACGTGACCGGCGCGCAGGGAACCATTGCCGCCTGGAACCAAAGATCAGAGGCCGGCGGTCACCTAAATCTGACTGTGGCAACGCGCGCACCCCTGTTTTACGCCGCCCTTGACGACAGCGTATAATCCTCGTCAAATCGTGAATATCTCATCCGCAGGAGGGATTTCTGTGTCCAGTCCGTTATCCAGCCCAATGGCATCGCAAAGTGCCTCTTCCGCCCGCGGATATCAGCTCTCCGAGAGGGAGTGGGATAAGTTCATCAACATCATTCTCGAAGGTTACGTGGTGCCTGTGATTGGGCAGGAGTTACTGATGTCGGACCAGGGTGGAGGAGATGAGCCTCTCTACGACGTTTGGGGACGCGCCCTCGCGGAACAGGCTGGCCTGACCTTGCAGCAGCAGGACGACACGCCAGTTCTCTATCAGGTAACCAATCAGCTGAGCCAGGCCCAGAACAGCAACGACCTTGCCATCGATGTAGATTATGTGATCAGGCGGCAGCCTTGGCCGGTACCGGAAAGCCTGCGGAAACTCGCCCAGATCCGCAGTTTTTCTCTGTATGTAACTACTACCGTCGACCATTTGATGAAGGGCGCGCTGGATGAATTCCGCCCCGAGTGGAAAGGCCAGCAACTGGACATCGGCTTCGCGCTTCATGGCGACAAGATGCGCAACGATTTGCCGGACAACTTCGACTATCAGTCGGCCCCGGCGCTTTTTCACCTCTTTGGCGCTACCAGCCCTTTCCCTAACTCATTCGCCAAGACCGAGGACGACCTCATCGATTTCAGCGCGTCTTTGCTCGATCCGCATTATGCGCCCGAACGCTTCTATGACTATCTGCAGAAAAAGACCGTTCTTCTGCTGGGCTGCAGTTTCCCCGATTGGCTGGGCCGTTTCTTCATTCGCGCGCTCAATGCCAACCGCGACGTTGAAACCATAAACATCTATTACGTGAGCGCCCGGAGGGAAGTGGGGCTGGAAAACTACCTGCGGCGAAAGCGGGCCAAGGTACTGGCTCCGGTATCTCCGGTGGCGTTTGTGGAGGAGCTCTTTCGCCGCTGGCAGGAGCGCCAGGTTGAGAAGCAGACTCTTCCCGGCGCGCCGGCTTCCGGAAGCGTGGCCGCGCCGGCGCTCAAGCGAGGAGCAGTTTTTCTAAGCTACGCTAGTGAAGACCGGGCCACAGTGGCGCGCATCCGGGCTCAGCTTGAAGGCGCCAACATCGATACCTGGATGGACGAGAGCGGATTGGAGCCCGGAGAGGAGTACCAGTACGTCATCCGGGATAATATCCGCAACGCGTCGTTCTTCCTCGCCTTCATCTCGCAGTCTCTTTCCAGCAAGGGGGAACGCTTCCTGTTTCGAGAGTGGAAGTGGGCCGAAGACGCAAATCTGGATCGGCGGAAAGAAGAGCGGTTCCTGCAGCCGGTGGTGATCGACAACACTCCCCCTGGCTCATCGATTGTCGATCCCCCCTATCGTGATCTGCACTGGGCAAGGCTGCGGGATGGACAACTGCCTCCGGAGTACATCCAGTTTCTCAGCCAGGGTATCCGTTCTTTCAGGAGAGGAAAATGAGCGCCGGAAATCCTGCCTTTACCCTTCATGGAGTTACGGCCGCAGTCTCTCCAGAGACCGCCAATCCGTGGCTTGGTCTGGCCTCCTACACCGAGCAGGATTGCACCAGGTTCTTTGGCCGCGACCGCGAGATCGCCGAGGTCCGCCGCCTGATCGAGCGCGAGGCCCTCACGGTAGTCTTTGGACGGTCGGGCCTGGGAAAGACATCCTTGCTGCGGGCCGGCGTCATACCCCAGCTGCGGGAATCGCTGTATTTTCCCATTGCCTTGCGCCTGGATTATTCGGGCCAGGGTTTGTCTCCAGTCCAGCAACTGAAAGCGCTGGCGCGGGAGGCCGCGCAAGCGGCCGGTGTCCAACTCGAAAACGATAACCGGGACGATCCGGACGCCACGCTCTGGGAGTTCTTTCACACCGCCGAATTCTGGAGCCCGCGCAATGACCAACTGACGCCCGTTCTGCTCATCGACCAGTTTGAGGAGGTCTTCACCATCGGGCGCAATGTTAGGGCAGCCGGTGAGTTTCTTGAGGAACTTGGCGACTTGATCGAGAACCGCATTCCTCGCACAGTGCAGGAAAATGTGGAACGCTCCGGCCAGCCGCTCAGCATCGACGCCGGCAGCCGAAATTACAAGGTGGTGCTCTCCCTTCGCGAGGACTTCGTCTCCAAACTCGATTCCCTGCGTTCCGGAATGCCCTCCGTCATGCGCAATCGCTTTGGCCTTGATCCGCTTTCCGGCGAGCGCGCGCTGGCGGTGATCCTTCAGGGCGGCGCGGGCGGGATCTCCGAAGAGGTTGCCCGCGACATCGTGGCCGCTGTGGCTGGCGGCGCCGAGGGCAATGTTGTTTCCCAGGAGTTTGCCGCTCACGCGGAGATCGAACCCGCCTATCTGAGCGTAATGTGCCACGAGCTGTTCCAGCGCATGGTTGCCCTGGGTCGCAGCACAATTACTCGCGATCTGGTCCAGCAGGAACATGGCGGCATTCTGGAAGGGCTCTATGAGCGCAGCTTTGAAGGGTTAGGTCCCAAGGCTCGCTTGTTTGTGGAAGACCGCCTGCTCACCGCGGGCGGATTTCGCGCCGCAGTCCCGGTTGCCGAGGCGCTCCACGAGGGAATGACGGAACTCACTCTTGACGCCCTGGTGGATCGCCGCCTGTT
>JBEKCX010000311.1:0-5110 GCA_050014655.1 Occallatibacter sp.
CGCACCGGAATGTCGGAGAAGCCCAGCATGATGGCGTCGGTAAATGCCAGCTCGACCTGCGACTGCTTGCGCATGGGACCGAGGATGCGCAGGTTCGAGATCAGGCGGCTGCGCGGCCCCACGATGGTCACCGTCTCCTTGGCCGCGAAGTTGCCTTCCTGGAAGAGCGGCCGATCGAAGGTCAGCTCCGAGCCCGGCCCGAAGAGCACGTCCATGTCTTCGCGGCAGACGTGCATGTGCCGCGACGAGGTCTGCACCGTGAGCACCGGCGCCGTCCCGCTCTTCCCCCGCCCCAGGTATTCGAGAGCCACCTGGCGGACGATCCGCTCCACCATCGATCTGTCGATGGAGCCAGCCTGGTTCGATCCTCCCGAGCTTCTGCTTGCCATAAGAAATCCCTACTTGGCCGGCCCTAATTTGCCCGCCCAGCCAGTATATGTCCAGCGGCTCGCGCGCTTTCCACAACGTCCAGAGTATCGCGCGCCACGATCGCCTCTTCGTTGGCCGGAACCACCAGCGCCTTCACCGCGGACGCATCGGTCGAGATCACGCCTTCGCCCTGGATGGTCCGGTTCCTCTCCTTGTCGATCTCCACTCCGAAGCCGGTGAGGTCCTTCAAGACGGCGGCGCGAATCTCCGCGCTGTTCTCGCCGATGCCGCCGGAGAACGTGATGGCGTCCACCCCGCCCAGTTCGAGCAGGAACGCGCCGAGATAGTGGCGGATGGCGCGCGTGAAGACCTCGAGCGCCAGTTGCGAACGCTTCTCGCCCGCCGCGGCGGCCTGGTTCAGGTCGCGAAGATCGCCGCTGGTTCCGCTGATCCCGGCCAGCCCCGAGCGGCTGCCGAGCAGGCTCGCCATCCGATCCGGATCGAGGCCGAGCTTCTTCATCATGTGCAGCACGGCGAAGACGTCGATGTCGCCGACGCGGTTGTTCTGCGGCAAGCCCGACTGCGGCGACGTGCCGAAGCTGGTGTCGATTGCGACTCCGTTGCGGAAGGCCGCCAGGCTCGAACTGCCTCCCAGGTGACATGAGATGTGGCGCAGGTCCTTGCGCCCCAGCAGTATTTGGGTTCGTTCGCTGGCCGAGCGGTGGCTGGCGCCGTGGAAGCCGTAGCGCCTCATGCCGAACTTTTCCCGCCATTCGTAAGGCACGGCATAGGTGGTGGCCGCCTCCTCCATCTGCCGGTAGGGACCGGTCTCGATCACCGCAACCAGCGGAACGCCGGGAAGTTCCTTGCGAAAGGCCTGGATGGCCGCAATGTAGGGAGGATTGTGCGCCGGCGCGATGAACGAGAACTCCTCCATCGCCGCCAGAAATGCGTCGTCGATAAGCTGGGATTCGTTGAGCGGCCCAGCATGGACCACCTTGAACCCCACCGCGCCCACCTCTGCTAGACTGGCAAGTGCCTTTCCTTCTCCGGAAATCGCAGCGATGCACTTGCGGATGGCCGATGGGTAATCCAGGCAATCGCCGCCCGGCTGGCCGATCCGTTCGATGCGCCCCTCGGCCAGGACACGCTCGCCGGGCATATCCAGAACCCGGTACTTGAAGGAAGTGCTACCGATATTTGGAATCAGGCATTTCATTTGTGAACGTTTTTGAACACTCTTGAATTATTATAAAGCATACTGTACAGTTTATGTCAGAGTCAATCGCCTTTTTTGACGGAATTTTGAGGTTAAGCCGGAATGACAGGAACTGCGAGCACGTCGCGAGTCGATTTGGGCGGGGGCGCGCCGCTGCATTCGTCCCCCGATCGCCTTGAGGAGCTCGGCATCGTGGGCGCGGGCGGCGGAGGGTTCCCGGCGGCGGTAAAGTTCAGAGCCAAAGTCTCGCTGGTGATCGCCAACGCCGCCGAGTGCGAGCCTCTGCTGCACAAAGACAAAGAACTGCTCCACCATCTCTCCGAACCCTTCCTGCGCGGCCTGCGCATGGCCATGGAGATGGCCGGCGCGCGCGAAGGCGTGATCGGCATCAAGGAAAAGTACCAGGAGATCATCGAGGCGCTGGAGCGGCAGGCGCCCGAGGGAGTCCGCCTTGTACCCTTGCCGGATTGTTACCCGGCGGGCGATGAGTTCATTCTCGTCCACCTGGTGACCGGCCGCGTGATTCCGCCCGGCGGGCTTCCCAAGGACGTGGACGCGGTGGTGTCGAACGTCGAGACGCTCATCAATATCGGCCTCGACCGGCCGGTGACCCACAAGTACCTCACCGTCGCCGGCGCGGTCGAGCATCCATGCACGCTGCGGCTTCCGGTCGGCATCTCCATCGGCGAAGCGATCGAAGCCGCGGGCGGGGCCACGGCGAGCGATATCGGCGTGCTGCTGGGCGGCGTGATGATGGCGCGGCCGGCCGCCAGCCTGGATGAACCGGTGACCAAGACCACCGGCGGCATCATTGTGCTGCCCGCCTCGCACTCGCTCATCCGGCGCCACAACGCCCCCATGATCCAGGTCAACCGCATCGGGCGCTCGGCCTGCGATCAGTGCCGCTTCTGTACCGAATTCTGCCCGCGCTTTCTGCTTGGGCATCCCATCGAGCCGCATCGCGCCATGCAGTCGCTGGGCTTCGCAACCGGCGCCGACCCCATGGTGGCCACGCTTTACTGCTGCGAATGCAATCTCTGCACCCTCTACGCTTGCCCGGAAGATCTCGACCCCAAGAACGTATGCGTGCAGGCCAAGCCGCTGGCGCGGGAGCGCGGGCTGACCTTCAAGGGCGACCCGGCTTCGATCACGCCCCATCCGTTGGCGGAGTTTCGGCGCGTGCCCATGCGCAGGCTGATTGCCCGGCTGGGCCTGGGCGAGTTCAACAATACCGGCCCGCTCCTAGATCGCGCCTTTTCGCCGCGCAAGGTCAAGCTGCCGTTGAAGCAGCACGCCGGCCTGCCAGCGGTTGCGGTGGTCAAGTGCGGCGACCGGGTGCGCGTGGGCGATCTGCTGGCCGCGCCGGAGAAGGGCAAGCTCGGCGCCAGGATTCACTCCAGCATCGACGGCGTGGCCACGGTTACCAAGGATGCTGTTCTCATTGAGGCCTGAATGCGGCGCGGAAAGTTGAGCAGGCAGCGCGAAAGGAGCCAAAGTCGTGTCTGAAATCAGCTCTATCGGACTTATCGAGCTATCCAGCGTGGCCACCGGTTACGTGGTTGAAGACGTGATGCTGAAGGCCGGCTCGGTTCAGCTTTTGATGGCCCGCAGCATCTGCTCGGGCAAGTTTCTCATTGCGGTCGCCGGCGACGTGACCTCGGTCGAGGCGGCGGTCCAGGCCGGCGGAGTGGCCGCGGGCGCTTCGCTGATCGAGAGGCGGCAGATCGCGCGCGTGCATCCCTCGGTTCTGGCGGCAATCTCCAACGCCGTCGATATCGATCCCCGGCAGTTGCGCTCCATCGGCATCATCGAGACCTTCTCCGCGGCCAGCATCATCGATGCCGCCGACGCGGCCGTCAAATCCGCCAACGTGACCCTGCTGCGAATCCACCTGGCCATGGCTCTGGGCGGCAAGGGATTTGTGCTTATGGCGGGCGATGTTGCCAGCGTGCAGGCGGCCGTCGCCGCCGGCTCCAAGGCTGCCGCCGAGGAAGGCATGCTGGTGGGCCGGGGGGTCATTCCGGCACCCTCCGAAGAACTCTTTCGCGACTACATCTGAACGATTGAACCGGCATGAAGCGATTGCCTACAGCGCTGTCATCCTGTGTATGACGACGTTGGCTGTTGTCAAGGCACAAAAGGGCGTTGGCGTGGGCGGCGGGGTCAAGGGCGCCGTTCTGTGGCGTTCATCTTGACCCTTGACGCCGCCGCCCTCTGAGCTTCGTTCCATAGTAGAAAAACGTGTGTGTTTGCCATACCCGTTCGTTGAATCCCGCGGTGGAGCTGGTTCCACCAACCATGTATCCGGCTGCCATCTCTGGCAGTCATGATTGCTTGTTCGATCTCCCCGCCCTCACGGGGAGGCAGGCTGCCCACTCAAGCGGCCGGTCTTGTCTTCGCACCACAGAATGACACGGGCTTGCCTGCATACGGACCATGGAGCTGCGCATAATTGATCTGGTTGCGCAGCATCCAGTACAGCCGCAGCGCCAGCTTGCGCGCTACGGCAACCTTGGCTACACCAGTCGAGTGCCGGTGCTGCAAACGCTGGTAACAGCGCTTCAGCTCGGCATCGCCGCGCACTGCCGTGTGCCCGGCCTCGACCAGAAGAAAACGCAGCAGCGAGTTACCCTGCTTGCTGATGTGCCCCAGCCGCTGCTTGCCCCCGGAGGATCGCTCCGACGGGATCAGTCCCAAATAACTGGCCACCTGGCGCGACTTCTCGAATCGCCTCACATCTCCGATGGTCAGCACGAACGCCAGCGCCGTCACCGGCCCCACGCCCGGATGGCTCATCAATCGCACCGCCGCCGGACGCGCTTCGGCCTCCTTGCCCACCATCCGATCCAATCGCTCGATGTCCGCGTTCATGGCCTCCAACTGCTCCAGCAGATCCGCGCGACGCGACGCCGCATAGGGCAACAAGGGCAGAGCGCGCAACTGCTCCAGCCCCTTCTCGGACCATAACTGCCAGCGCAGACGCAGCCCCTGGTTCAGAGCGAGCGCGTGCAACTGGTTCTTCACCCGCGTGCGCATCTGCACCCGCTTATGGCGATGCACGATCAGCTGCCGCGCATCCCGCTCCGACGCCGTGGGCACCCACAACGCCGGAAACCGTCCTTCCACCAGCAGGCGAAGAATATGGCCCGCATCGCGCCGGTCGGTCTTCTGCCGGCGCACATAGCTGGCCCGGATGGCCGCCGCATCGCCGACCTGATACCGGTGCCCCATCTGTTCCAGCATCTGCTCGAACCACTGCGTGTACCCGCATGCCTCCACGCCTACCAAGACCTCCTCACCCTGCAGCGAGGCATAAAACCGCCGCGCCTCCTCCTTGTGCGCTAGACGCAAATCCTTCACCTCGCCGCTCCCTGTATCCAGCACCGCGATCTGCTGAAACCCAGGATGGAAATCGCATCCTATAATCACCATGACGTTGGCTCCTTCCTCCGGGCAATGGCTTAAAACACACACCGCCAATCTACCCGCCAGACCGAGCCAACGTCGTCATGAAATCAAGCG
>JBEKCX010000312.1:0-3793 GCA_050014655.1 Occallatibacter sp.
CGCTGAATGTGGGCTTCATGGATTCTCCTGAAAGATTGGACACCCGGCCAAACGGTCCAGTTAGGAGGTTTTTTCAGCGTATTTGATTGCGTTGCCGGGGCTGCACACGGTCTGAGCGCAGCGAACGATATGTCGACATTTGAACCTGGGACCGGGTTCATCCGCAAAGGAAGTATCGTGTTCGATTCACCGAGGCGGAGCGTAGCGTAACCCAAATTGACGCCTGAGCCCCGTCTCCCCGGCTCGAATTCATCAAACGTTTGCAATCTGTTTGCCTCATTGCATTACTCTGTTAATGGTTCCGTGCGGCCTCCGCATCGCGCAGTCAACGGTCGCAGGGCGGGGGCAGAGCTTTTGAGCCAAACCGTATTTGTTCTTGAAGACGACGCCGATATAGCGCGGCTGGTGCAGCATCACCTGGAAGCAGCCGGGTTTGCGCCGCGCCTGTTTTTCACCCCCACCAACCTGATTCCCGATGCCGAGCGCCAGCCGCCGGCCCTGTTTCTGCTGGACATCATGGTCCCCGGCGGAGACGGCCTCGACGTTTGCCGCCGCCTGCGCCTGAACCCCGCCCTTTCCACCATTCCCATCATCTTTCTGACCGCGCGCGCCAGCGAAAACGACCGCGTGCTGGGGCTGGAGATGGGTGCCGACGACTACATCACCAAGCCCTTTGCCACCCGCGAACTGGTGGCCCGCGTCAAGGCCGTGCTGCGGCGCTTTGAGCGGCCTTCGTCGCCCTCCATCATCAGCTTTGAAGAGATCGTCATCGACGCCAACGCCATGCAGTTGAAGGTGCGCGGCGAGTTGACCACCACCACGGCCACCGAGTTTCGCCTGCTCGACTACCTGGCGCGGCACCCTGGCCGCGTCTTCAGCCGCGACCGCCTGCTCGACGCCGTCTGGGGCGATGCCCGCTTTGTAACCCCCCGTTCGGTCGACGTTTATGTGCGCCGCATCCGTGAGAAGATCGAGCTCGACCCGGAGAATCCGCGCTACCTGAAAACCGTGCGCGGCGCCGGCTACCGCTTCGAGCTGCCCAAGGGAGAATAGAACGGCTGGCCGTGCGCCGGAACGTGCCGGATGGGAGCGGCGCTCATTGACCTCCAGACTCTTTGCAAAGCTGCTCGGCCTTCTGCTCCTGCTGCTAGTTCTGCAGGCCGCGGTGATGGAGCTTGTCTTTGCCCCCATCCTTGCCGGCAAAGTGCCGGAACTGCCTCCCGGCAGGATCTTCGTTTTCCTCGGCGGCCATTTGATCTGGGCCGGCCTGATTGCGCTGCTTTGTGTGATGCCATTCGCTTTGCGGGCCGCGCGCCGCATCTCGGCGCGGTTTGAGCGGGTGGTCGCCTTTGCCCGGCGTATCGCCGACGGCGACCTGACGGCTCGCCTTGCCGAGGCCGGCCACGATGAGCCCCCGGCCACGGAAGCGACCCTCAACCAGGCCGCCGAGCGGCTCGGGGAGAGATTTGCCGAGCTCGACAACCGCCGCCAGGAGCTGGCCGCCATGCTCGACTCCATGCAGGAGGCGGTCGTCGCCATCACTCCCGAAGGCTTGGTGAGCTGGTCCAACGCCACCATGCAGCGCATCGCCGGCACCCAGATTCGCGCCGGCCGCGCGCTCGCGCATTCCGTTCGCGACCCGGAAATGCTGGCCTGCGTGAAAGCGGCGCTCGATCTGCGCGAAACGCGTTCCTGCCGCTCCAGCTCGCTGGCCCCCGGACGCATCTTCGAGATCAACGCCGCCCCGCTGCCCTCCGGCGGCGCCCTCGCCGTCCTTCACGACATCACCCGCATCGAGGCCGCCGAGACCTCGCGCCGCGAATTCATCGCCAACGTCAGCCACGAACTGCGCACCCCCCTCACCTCCATTCAGGGCTACGTCGAGACGCTCATCGAGGACTCCGATCCGCGCCAGGAAACCACACGTGAGTTCCTCGGCATCATCCTCAAGAACGCCACGCGCATGAACCGCATCACCGAGGATCTGCTCGCCCTGGCCAGCGTCGAGAGCCCCGACTACAAGCTCGCCCTGCGGCCCACCCGCGCCCCGGCCCTGCTTCACGACGCCATAGAATCCCTGGCCGGAATCGTCCTCGACTCCGGGGTCCAACTGCAATCGGCAGGCGCGCCGGACGCGCCGGTCATTGCCGACTCCGACGCCATGCATCAGGTCTTCGGCAATCTCATCGAGAACTCCCTCAAGTACGCCAAGGCCGGCAGGCGCATCCGCGCCGGCGCCCGCCTGCTCCCGTCCGAGGTCGAGTTCTTCGTCCAGGACTTCGGCCCCGGCATCGCCTCCGAGCACCTCGATCGCATCTTCGAGCGCTTCTACCGCGTCGACAAAGCCCGCTCCCGCGAATCCGGCGGCACCGGCCTCGGCCTGGCCATTGTCAAGCACATCGTTCAGGCTCACGGCGGACGCCTGTGGGCCGAGAGCGAACTCGGCGCCGGCGCCACCTTCCACTTCACCCTCCCCCTGGCGCTTGAACCTCCTGGAGCGTATGGGCCGAACGGATAAACAGCCGGAATCCGCCTTCTGTTCAACTCCCCGTAACATTCCGCGTAGACAATCGTATCCGGCAGTAAATCTGCAAGGGAGCTATCCGTGAAAAAGACGTTGCTTGCTGTTGTGTTGTTCGTATTGGCCGTGAGCGCCGCTCAGGCCCAGAAACTGACCGGCGCGGGCGCCACCTTCCCGTATCCGATCTATTCCAAGTGGTTCAGCGAGTACAGCGCCGCGCATCCCGGCGTCGAGATCAACTACCAGTCCATCGGTTCCGGCGGCGGAATCCGCCAGGTTACCGCGGGCCTGGTGGACTTTGGCGCCTCCGACATGCCCATGACCGACGATGCGCTGGCCTCTTCCAAGATCAAGCTCGTCCACATTCCCACCGTGCTCGGCGCGGTTGTGCCCATCTTCAACGTTTCGGGCGTCGACGACGTAAAGTTCAGCGGCGACGTGCTGGCAGACATATACCTCGGCAAGATCACGCGCTGGGACGATCCCCGCATCGCCAAGGACAACGCTGGCGTGAATCTCTCGGGAGTTCCCGAAAGCTCCAAGAAGATCATCGTGGTTCACCGCTCCGACGGCAGCGGCACCAGCTTCATCTTCACCGACTATCTCTGCAAGGTCAGCAAGGAGTGGGAGGGCGGCCCCGGCAAGGGTTCCTCGCCCAGTTGGCCGGTGGGCGTGGGCGGCAAGGGCAATGAGGGCGTGGCCGGCCTGGTGCGCCAGTTGCCGGGCGCCATCGGCTACGTCGAGCTGATCTATGCGTTGCAGAACAACATCAGCTTCGGCGAAGTGAAGAATGCCGCCGGAAACTGGGAGAGAGCCTCGATCGGGGGCGTCACCGAAGCCGCGGCCAGCATCAAACAGCTCCCCGCCGACTATCGCGTCTCCATCACCAACGCCCCCGGCAAGGACGCCTATCCCATCTCCAGCTTCACTTACCTGCTCATTCCCATTCACTCCGCCGATCCCGCCAAGGGCAAGGTCATCAAGGATCTGCTCAGTTGGATCATCAACTCCGGAGAGAGCGAAGTCTCGGCCTTCTCCTACGCCCCGCTTCCCAAGAACGTCGCGGAAAAGGTTCTCAAGACCGTTTATTCCCTGCAGTAGAACTGGCGGACGGTCCGGCCCTCTCGCCGGACCACCCCCCTCTTCTGTCCGGCCCAGGGCCGACGCATATCAAACTCCCAGTAATTTCAGCAGGTAGGGGTGGTTCCATGCGGCTTTGAGGCGTTTTCCCTTGATGCTGCGTTTGAAGGTTGTTTCCTGTTTGAGCAGGTT
>JBEKCX010000313.1:0-3755 GCA_050014655.1 Occallatibacter sp.
TGGGAAACCACAACCCCTAATCGTCCGTCTTACCCCAGCTGGGTGCCCCATCCTTTCCGCGTTCATTGCGGAAAGGGTGGGAAACCACAACCTCTAATCGTCCGTCTTACCCCAGCAACTCGGCCAGCAGCCCCGCCGCGGCTGGGTGCCCCATCCTTTCCGCGTTCTTTGCGGAAAGGGTGGGAAACCACAACCCCTAATCGTCCGTCTTACTCCAGCTGGGTGCCCCATCCTTTCCGCGTTCTTTGCGGAAAGGGTGGGAAACGACAACCTCTAATCGTCCGTTTTACCCCAGCAACTCGGCCAGCAGCCCCGCCGCCGCCTGGAGGGCTGCGTCGATCTGGCCCTGATCCTTGCCGCCGGCCTCGGCGATCTCCGGCTTGCCGCCGCCCGAGCCGCCCACCAGCCTGGCAATCGCGCCGACTAACTTCCCCGCTTGAATGCGCTTGATAAGTCCCGGCGTCACTCCGGCGATGAGCGCGACTTTGCCTTCGGGCTGCGCCGAGGCCAGCACCACCACGCCCTCAACGAGCTTCTGCTTCAGATTGTCCACCAGGGTGCGAAGCTGGCCGCGCTCCAGCGAGTCGGCCCGCAGCGTTACCAGGCGCACGCCCTTCACCTCCACTGCGCGACTCAGGGCTGCGTCCAGCGCGCCGGCAGCGGCCTTCATCCGCGCCTCTTCGAGTTCCCGGCGCAGGCGCTTCAGCTCGTCTTCCTGGCTGGCCAGCTTTCCACGGAAGGAATCCAAGAGGCTGCCCCCCGCAGGGGGAGCGATCTGCGCGGCGATCCTGGAGACGGCAAAATCCTGCCGGAAGGCGTCGAGCGCGCCGAAGCCGCTGATCGCCTCCAGCCGCCGCACGCCCGACGAAACCGACCCTTCGCTGACAATCTTCACCAGGCCGATCTCGCCCGTGGCCCCGGTGTGCGTGCCGCCGCACAGCTCGGTCGAAAAACCGTCCGCCAGCTTCACTACGCGCACCTTGTCGCCGTACTTTTCGCCGAACAGGGCCATGGCGTGGTACTCGTTCACGGCCACGTCGATGGGCACGTCCTCGATGGTCTCGACGCGCGCGTCAGAGAGGACCTCGCGGTTGACGATGCTCTCGATCTCCTCCAGCTCCTCGTCGGCCACCTGCGCAAAGTGAGAGAAGTCGAAGCGCAGCCGCTCGGGATGAACCGCGGAACCAGCCTGCTTCACGTGCGTGCCCAGCACCTCTCGCAGCGCGGCGTGGATCAGGTGCGTACCGGTATGGTTGCGCTTGATCGCGTTGCGGCGCTCGCCGTCCACCACGGTGTTCACGCGGTCGCCCACGGCCAGCGGCTGCTTGAGCAGAGCTTTGTGGGCGCGCACGCCTTGCACCGGCAGCACGCAGCCCTGAATCTCGGCGACGGTCGTGTTCCCGTCCGACGAGGTGAACCACCCCGTGTCGCCCGTCTGCCCGCCGGAGTCGCCGTAGAAGCTGGTCCGGTCGAGGACGACTTCAACCTCGTCGCCCGCGTTCGCAGCCGGAACCCCCGCGCCGTCTTTGACGATGGCCAACACTTCAGCGCCGTTTGAGGTGACCTGGCTGTAGCCGAGGAAATCGGTCTTGGGCAGTTCGCGATAGGCGGGGCTGGCTGTCTTCTGCGCTCCGCCCTTCCAACTGGCGCGCG
The DNA here is from genome assembly GCA_050014655.1 of Occallatibacter sp. GTDB lineage: Bacteria > Acidobacteriota > Terriglobia > Terriglobales > Acidobacteriaceae > Telmatobacter. Next base: position 1,654 of record JBEKCX010000313.1, read on the forward strand.
CGCGGGCTTGCTCTTCGGCGCGCGCTGCCTCGAAGCCCTCATCATCGAATCGAATTCCTGCATCGTGGCAAGCGTCCTGAATGAAATCTTTCTGCAGACCATAAGTCTCGTAGAGACGAAATGCTCTATCACCTGGGAGGACTCCAAGTTTTTGGGATTCGTACCTCTTTACCTTTTCCCTAAGAGACTCCATTCGCTCGCTGCCGATGATTTGCAACAGGCGTCTCCGTAGCCGCTCATCTGTTAGAGGCGTCTTGCTCGCTATCGCCTGACTGATGAGTTCGTGGACGTTCTCGTCTTCCTCCATGAGTTCATTCAATGCATGAGGCCATGCCTGCCGAGCGGGCCATGTGAGCTCTTCTTGCAAGCGTTCGGACCCAGCCGCAATGACGCGAGCGAACTGTCTCTCTTCGGCCTCGATCACGAGAGAAACACGATCAATGGAATCGTTCAACTCCGGATAGGCGGTCTGCATGAGGCTACGAACTGCGTATGCCATGTCATACATAAATGTGCTCGAGCAACCCAGCAGCCTGCCGTGTCTGATTGCACGGCGCAGGATCTTGCGCAGAACATACCCTCTCGCTTCGTTCGACGGGAGAACGCCATCGCAGATTAGAAACGTTGCAGCACGCGAGTGGTCTGCGATGACGCGCAACGACGCGCCGTTCTTTGCCATCCACATATTGATTGTGTCTGGATGGAATAGAGAATAGTAAACATCGTCTGCCACTTCGGGCTGCAATTGGTTCCCAAGAATCTCGCCGTTCGGCCCAAATAGATCTGTGACACCCGAAGAAACCCCTGGACCTACTAACCGGAATGCTCGTTTGATAAGTGGTGTGAAGAGGTCCGTCTCGAAGTTACTGACCTTTCCTTGCAGCACAGCCGCTACCCGCTCCAGCCCCATTCCGGTATCGATCGACGGCTTGGGCAGCGGCGTCAGTTTGTAGCCGGTGGTCTTGCCCGCCGCGTCCACTACCGCGGAGCGCTCGAACTGCATGAAGACCAGGTTCCAGATCTCAACGTAGCGGGCCTCGTCCTGGCCGAAGGGCTTGTCGACGCCGGGAGTCTCAGCCGCCTCCAGCCCCATGTCGTAGAAGATCTCCGAGCAGGGGCCGCAGGGGCCGGTCTCGCCCATCTGCCAGAAGTTATCCTTGAGGCCGTTCTGGTGGATGCGCTCTTTGGCCACGCCGGCCTCGATCCAGTAGCCCTCGGCCTCGTCGTCGCGCGGCACGCCGTCGGCACCCTCGAAGATGGTCACGTAGAGCCGGTCCTTGGGAATGCCGAACCACTCCTCGCTGGTCACCAGCTCCCATGCGTAGGCGATGGCCTCGCGCTTGAAGTAGTCGCCGAAGCTGAAGTTGCCCAGCATCTCAAAGAAAGTGTGATGCCGCCGCGTAAACCCTACATTTTCCAGGTCGTTGTGCTTGCCGCCGGCGCGCACGCACTTCTGCGACGTGGTCGCGCGCGAGTACTCCCGCCGCTCCGCGCCCAGAAACAGGTCCTTGAACTGGTTCATCCCGGCGTTGGTAAACAGCAGCGTCGGGTCGTTGGCGGGCACCAGCGAGGAAGAGTGCACCCGGCGGTGCCCCTTCGACTCAAAAAAGCGCAGAAAAGTCTCGCGAATCTCGTTCCCGGAGCGGAATTGCATAGCCTTATCAGTGTAACTGGCGGCTGGCCCTCTTGGCGCTGACTTGTTTGCCGCCTGCCAATCCTGCGCAATGAACCGCCCCTTGCCCGCCTGCGTACCTTCCTCCCAGCCCCGGCCGCGGATGCTACACTCCGGCAAAAGGATGAACGAATGAAAGCCAGCGCAATCGAGTTTCGGCTCCGCATGTTGATCAACATGGTCATCGTCTGCCTGGGTTTCTGGGCGCCGTCGATTGAGGCGTGGGGCATTGGCAGGCGCATCCCGCTTCTGGTGTGGCTGCCGCTGGAACTCAGCCGGATGGGTGTGCTCTCCTTCGCTGTCGCAACGCCGGCAGTCATCGCCGCGGGCGCGCTCTTGGCCGGCGCGGGCGCCGCTCTGCGCGTGTGGGGAGCGGCCTATCTTGGCGCCGGCACTTTGAAGCATGGAGAGATGAAGGCCGGCGCGGTGC
>JBEKCX010000314.1:0-3722 GCA_050014655.1 Occallatibacter sp.
AATCCGTGGCCGGGGGAGTGGCTCCCCAGGACAGTTATGCCCACCAGTTGGACCCCAGCTTTATGGGCTTTCCCTCGACCACCGCCGCCGTCGATGCCGCCGGCAATGCCATCCAGATGCCGGTTGCGCCCTTCCAGTACATCGAATCCCACGATCACAGCCAGTTGATCGTCTTTGCCAGTCCCGGCAGCGACCCCGGCGATCCCATCCCCGAGGGCGACCGCAGCCGCTTTTTCAAGCTGCAGCCCCATGCCATCGCTCTCTACACGCTGCAAGGCATTCCCATGTTATGGCAGGGCCAGGAGTTCGCCGATAACTACGCGCTGCCGGATAACGGCCTCGACAGAATCCATCTGGAGCGAGTTACCCACTGGGATTACTTCTACGATCAGTTCGGTATTGAGCTGATAAGTCTGTATCGCCGCCTGGGCAATCTGCGCCGCAGCGTGCGCGCGCTGCGCAGCCGCGCATCCTACTATTACTGGCAGCAGTCGCTCCTGGGAACGCAGGCGCTCATCTATTCGCGCCACGCCGTGGCCGACGCCGCCAATCCCGAGTCTTGGGCGCTGGTAATCCTGAACTTCTCCGATGCGTCCGCCGCGGTCAATGCCCCATTCCCGGCCGCGGGCGCCTGGCGCGAGATGCTGGACGATACGCTGCGCCCAACCCCGCTTGAAGTTCAACCCGCCGCGAATGGCGCAACCATCGCCTTGCAGGTGCCCTCGAATTATGGGCAGATTTGGGTGAAGACAGCCTGAGCCGCACATCAATTACGTTGTCATCCTGAGCGACCACCTGGGTGCCCCACCCTCGCGGCGCCTCTGTTTTTGCCGCTAGGGTGGGAGGAACAAAATCACCCGGTCAGTGACCTGGGCTGGGCTTCGCCGCACCCAAGGTGCGAAGCCCCCGCTGTCCTCTTCCCCGCCCGCGCTGCTAAACTCCCCCTTCAGGGAACGCTGCGCATCATCGGTTGCGCTCACCCGGAGGCTATCCGTGCCAGACTCACAGCCCCCCGTCTTTCAGCCCTTTGTTTTGCCCGGCGAGAACCGCCCGGAATTCACCTTCCGCGCCCTTCTCCTGGGTGGATTCTTCGGCATCGTCTTTGGCGCCGTCACGGTCTATGTGGGCCTGCGCGCCGGCCTCACCGTCGCCGCCTCCATCCCCATCGCCGTGCTCTCCATCAGCATTCTCAGGTGGTTCGCCGCGATTTGCAGGAGTAGATTCGTCCAGTCGCTCCCGATGCCCGCGGCGCTCAAGAGGTGGATAAGCGCAGACGCCTCCATCCTCGAGAACAACATCGTCCAGACCACCGGCAACGCCGGCCAGTCCATCGCCTCGGGAGTCATCTTCACCCTGCCCGCCCTGGTCTTTCTCGGCTTCGACCTGGAATACTCCCGCATCTTCATGCTCGCCCTTATCGGCGGCTGGCTGGGCGTGCTCTTCATGATTCCCCTGCGCCGCCAGCTCATCGTGCAGGAGCACCATGCCCTGCCCTACCCTGAAGGCACCGCCTGCGCCGACGTGCTCATCGCCGGCGAGCGCGGAGGCTCCTTCGCCAGCCGCGTCTTCCTCGGCCTCGGCCTGGGCAGCCTTTACACCCTCTTCCAAAACAAGAACCTCTTCAAAGCCTGGCCAGGCGCCCCGGAATACCAGCCCGACTTCGGCCCTCAGCACGTCCTCAAGGGCGCTTCCATCAATGCCGATGCCACCTCGGAGTACCTCGGCGTCGGCTACATCATCGGCCCCAGGGTCGCCGGCATCATCTTTGCCGGAGGCGTCTTCTCATGGCTTGTGGTCATGCCCATGATTTACTTCTTCGGCAAGGATCTCGGCCACTCCGTCTACCCCGGCCAGGTTCCCATTGCCGAAATGACTCCCGACGATCTTTGGGCCGCCTACATCAAGCCCATGGGCGCGGGCGCGGTAGCCGCCGCCGGTCTCATCACCCTGCTCAAAACGCTGCCCACCATCGTCGGCGCCCTCACCGCCGGCTTCAGGACCATGCGCCCCGGCGCTGCGGCCGCACAGGCCAAGCCCATCCGCACGGAAGACGATCTTTCCATGCGGGTCGTGCTCATCGGCTCGCTGCTCATCGTTGCCTGCATGTTCATCTTCCTTGAGTTCAAGCCCGTGCCTGGAGCCTTCGTCGGCTGGGCCGCAAACCTGGCCGCATCGCTGCTCGTTGTGGTCTTCGGATTCCTCTTCGTTACCGTCAGTTCGCGCATCGTGGGACTGGTCGGTTCCTCCGCCAGCCCGGTCTCCGGCATGACCATCGCTACGCTCATGGCCACCTCCGCCATCTTTCTCGTGAATGGCTGGACCAGCCCCGCCTTCGGAGCTCTCGCCATCACCATCGGCGGCGTCGTCTGCATCGCCGCGTCCAACTCCGGCGATACCTCGCAGGACCTCAAAACCGGCTACATCATCGGCGCAACGCCGCGCTACCAGCAGATCGCCCTCATGATCGGCGTCGTCGTCTCCACCATCGTCATCGGCTGGACCCTCCACGTGATGAACACTGGCTTGCAGGAGTTTCACGCCGCCGCCCAGCCCTGGGATATCAACGCCAACCATCCCGGCGTCACCATCCAATCGGACAACCAAAACCTCACCAAGCAGTTCCAGGTCGTCGCCGCCGACAACACAACGACCACCCTCCACCGGGCCTCCGAGTACACCGTCCTCAACGCCATCGGCTCCTCCGAGTTGCAGGACGGCAAATACCTCTACTCGCCGGCAACAGGCCGCATTGAGGTGCATTGGATTCAGGGAATCGGCAGCGCCAACGCCCCCGCCCCGCAGGCCAAGCTCATGGCCACCGTCATCAACGGAATCTTGAGCCGCAAGCTCCCCTGGGGCCTGGTGCTGCTCGGCGTCTCGCTGGTCATTGCCGTCGAGTTGCTCGGCGTCCGCTCTCTCACCTTCGCCGTCGGCGCCTACCTGCCCATCGGCACCACCTTGCCCATCTTCTGCGGCGGGGTAATCCGCTGGCTCGTCGATCAGGCCGTCAAGAAGGCCGGCGGCGCGGCAGATTCGGAAGGCGACATCTCCCCCGGCTCCCTATTCGCCTCCGGCCTCATCGCCGCCGGCGGCATCGTCGGCCTGCTCGGCGTAGCCCTCAAGACCGTCGAAGCCACCTACTTCGGCAGCCGCAACATCCTCAACTTCCCCCACACGATCTTCCACATTCCCGGCGTCGCCATTCACGGCCGCGTGCTCATCCCCGGCATTGCCTTCAGCATCTATGACAACAACGCCGTCTCCGTCATAGCTTTCGCCGCGCTTGCGTTTTCGCTGTATTACTTCGCGCGCAAGCCGCTGAAAAAATAGCAGATCACCAAGCTACTGCTGGGAGTACAATTGTGTCTCAGGTCAGAGACAGGGGAGACGAACGGTGTCGACAAAAAAGCAAGCGAAGGCGAAGAAGCTGAAAGGTTCTCCGGGACGTGCCAAGTACCCCCGTCATTCGGTGGAGAAGGCACTGCGAATACCCAAGGCAATAATTGAGCAAAATGCTGGCAAGGCTTGCACTCCGACAGAGGCTGCGGCATTTCTTGGAGCCACTACGGCGGCGGGACCATTTAGCGTAGAAATCGCTTCCGCAACGAAGTACGGATTCCTTGAGCGTCCAGAAGCTGGAAAAATCCAGCCAACGGAACTCGCGCGGCGCATCATTCGTCCGACGACTCCCGAGGACGAAGTGAAGGGCTACCGCGAGGCAG
>JBEKCX010000315.1:0-3716 GCA_050014655.1 Occallatibacter sp.
TCGTGGCCCAGCCGAGCAAGGCCGATAGCTTGGGTGCCAATGCCGCAGGAGCAATCCAGAATCTTCAGCGGACCGCGAACGCCCTGTGAGGCCAGCAAATTGTCGAGAGTCCTTGCCTGACGCTCGATTGCGCTCTCCCAATCGTCGAAGATCAGGTGATAGAAATCGGCGAGTTCCTCGTAAAACTCAAGAACATCCCCAGTCATTCTGAGAGCCATTCCTTCAGCGAGCCCTTGCCGAACCCGGCGAGCAAGCTCTGTTCAAGGCCATGTTGAGACAAATGCGCTGCCGTCGAGTCTACTAGAATTGGGCCGCAACGGACCGAGTGCAGGTGGCCTGCTCTGGAACTGCGCTTCGCCCAGGCCGCTACACTGAACCTCAAGGAACGCACGCATGAAGTGGATTGCCGCAATCGCGCTGCTGGGTCTTCCCGCCGCATTCGCGCAGGCGCCCGCGGCCGTCTTGCCGCAATCCCCTCAAGTGCGCGCGCAAGGCACCGTGGTGCTGGTTCCGGCGCTGGTGCGCAACGCCCAGGGGGAGCCGGTCTTTACGCTCAAGGCCAGCGACTTCCGGGTCACCGACGACGGCGTCGAGCAGCAGCTCAAGCTGGACGAGGAGACGGGCGGTGAGCCGCTGGCGCTGGTGGTTGCGGTGGAAACGGGCCGCGCCGGCGCGCGCAAGCTGGACGCCTACCGGAATCTCAACGCGGTGATTGCCGCCGTGGTGGGCAACGTGCCGCACCGGGTTGCGGTGGTGGGCTTCGACAGTGCGCCCACGCTGCTGCTCGGCTTTACCTCCAACGTGGACGCCGCCGGAGCCGCGCTCCACGACCTGGAGCCGGGAAACAAGGGCGCGGCCATTCTCGACGGCCTCAAGTTCTCAGTGGACCTGCTGCGCGCCCAGCCGCCGCCCTGGCGCCGCGCCATTCTGCTCATCTCCGAGACCGTGGACCACGGCAGCCAGACCACGCTGGAGGATGCGCTGCGCGCCATCGGCGATACCAATACGGCCATCTACGCTCTCGGGTTTTCAACCGGCAAGTCCGAGGCGGCGCACTACGCCGATCGGGAACTTCCAATCCACGCGGGCGGCAACGGGCTTGAGAACCCCCACCCCAACCCTCCTCACGGCTGCATGGGAAAGGACCCCGACCCCGATGCGCCTACCAACAAGGCCGTCCAGGCTTGGGGTTGCCTCACGCAGCTTGCTCCTCCGCTGGGGTTGGCCACCGTGGCCGGCATCGCCGCCGCCAACGGCTTGCAGCGAAACGTCCCTGAGACGGTGGCGCAACTGACCGGCGGCGAGTATTTCCACTTTGAAGACGCGCGCGGGCTGGTGCGCGCCTTGGTGACCATCTCCAACCACGTGCCCAACCGCTACATGCTGAGCTTTCAGCCCCAATCGCCGCATCCGGGGTTTCATTCCATCGAGTTGCGGCTGCGCGACTATCCCGGCCTTCGCGTGACTGCCAGAAGTAGTTATTGGGCGGACAGTGATGGCGGGGCCGCCGGGCAGCCATGATGCGCCATAGGGCAGAATAAGAGTATGAAGCAGCTCTGGTGTTGGCGATGCCGATGCGATCTTCCCATGCTCGACGAGGAAGAGTTTGCCGTGGTGAGCCGTCTTTACAGCAAGGCGATTCGGGGAACGAAGGAGTTTCGCGAGCGCGGGGGCGTTTCTCTGCAAAGCATCCCGACCGAGGAACTGTTTCGCCCTGTGCGCGAAGAGTACGAGCGTTTGACGGGGATGAAAAGCTGCCACGAAGACGCCATCATGCACCACAGGATTTCGCTCTACGGACCACCGTGCGGGCATTGTCAGAAGCCGCTGAGAACTCCCAAAGCCAGGCTCTGCGGCAATTGCATGGCTTCGGTAGTCAATGGATAGTCTTGAGGATCAGAATTCGCCGGTTATTGGCCTCACTCTCTGCCCCGGAACTGGATGATGCGCCGCCGATCGCGCTTCGAGGGGCGGCGTTCGGGCAGGGGCGCAAACTCCTGCATTGCCTTGCGCTCCGCGGCCAGTTTGGCCCGCGCCTCCTTGCTCGCTTCGCTCTCGCGATAGAGCGTCTGTGCCACCGCCGCCGGGCCGCGTATCTCGCTCAACAGCAGCACCTCGATCTGAAACTCGCCGCCCTCGTTCCTCACCACGAGTTGGTCGCCCACGCGCACCTCGCGCGCCGGCTTGGCCTGGTGGCCGTTGGAATGAATCCGGCCCAGGTCGCAGGCCTTCGAGGCCAGCGCCCGCGTCTTGAAGAAGCGGGCTGCCCAGAGCCATTTGTCGATGCGGACGGAGGTCATATCTGTATTCTCGTACAAGAGACAGGATCTTCACAGCCGGTGAACTCTGAGCGGCTACAGCGCCTCGCAAACGAAAACCGCCCCGGCTGCGTCCTGTGAGTGCAATTGCCCCAAGAAACTCGCTTTCAGGTCGAATGAAAATGAACTCACGCACGCTGCTTCTGGTTTCATCCGCCGCGCTACTCTTTGCCGTGCCGCTCCTCGGCCAGACTCATCACCCGCGCCACTCCCGCTACCCGGCCGCGCCCTCGAACGACCCGCAGTTGCAGATACCCACCGACCAGGCGCAGTCCTGCTACACGCCGGAGAGCAGCCGCGGCGGCTACGACCAGTTCGAGCAATTCGATACGTTTCCCCAGCCGGCCAGCAAGGGTTATCTGTGCATCAACATTCCCCCCGGCAGGGTCTTTGTCATCGACCATCTCTTCGCCGAGGCCGATTACGACCGCGAGCTGCCGGCTGGAGCCGAGTGGTACCTGGTTACCACGATTGGAAGTTACGAGCAGATGACCGGATTCGCGGCCGGCAGGGTGGGCGCTGAAACCGGCAATCCCCATTACGTGCTTTCGCAGCAGGTCCGGCTGGCGGTGGCGGGCGGAACGCGGGTGACGCTGATCATGCACGACTACTACATCGGCCCCAATAACTCGATTACCGAAACGCCGGGAACCGCAAGCCTGTCGCTGATCGGACACTGGGAGTAGGGGAAGCGGTTCTCCGGCCGCAAAAGGAAATCAGGACGCAAGGGCAAAAGCCCCGGCATCCCGATTGCAGCTTGCTTTGGATTCGAGAGCAGCCTAATTCGCCAGCACCGCGCGGTAGCGCACCTTGTTCTTCTTCACCTTCTCGATGGCTTCGTTGGCCTTGGCCATGGGGAAGCACTCGGTCTGGGCCTTCACGCCATGGCGCGCGGCCACATCCAGCATCTCTCTCAGCCGATAAGGGCTGCCGGTGGGGTTGCCGGTGATGGAGCGGAGGCCACTGATGAGCGGAAAGGCATGCACAGCGACCGGCGACGGCGGAACGCCCACAAAGCACAGCGTCCCGGTGGGCCGCAGGGCCTGAACGTAGATTCCCCAGTCCTGGTCGGCGTTGGCCGTGTTCAAAATAAAATCCAGGGTTCCGGCCACTTCCTTCAGCGCCTTGGATTCACGGCTGTTCACGAAGCGGTGCGCGCCCAGGGCCAGGACTTCTTCCTCCTTGGCGGCCGAGGTGGAAAAGGCAGTCACATCCGCGCCGAAGACGCGCGCGAACTGGATGGCGATGTGCCCCAGTCCGCCGATGCCCACAATGCCCACTCGCGAAGAGGGGTTCACGCCGTGGGTGCGCAGCGGGTTGTAGACCGTAATGCCGCCGCAGAGCAGCGGCGCCGCGGTTTCGCTCTCCAGGGCCTCCGGGATGGGAATCACAAAGCGG
>JBEKCX010000316.1:0-3697 GCA_050014655.1 Occallatibacter sp.
TTCGAACCGGTCTATCGAGCATTTGAGCGCCAAGCCGCGCAAACACCCAGCCGAGTTGCAGTGACATGCGACGGAGTGGAGTGGACGTACAGGCAGCTCAACGAGTACAGCAACCGGTTGGCGCGGCGCCTGCGCCGGCAGGGAATACGGGAAGGCTCGCTGGTGGGCGTGTGCCTGGAGCGCTCCCATCAGATGCTCGGTGCGGTGCTGGGGGTGCTTAAGACGGGTGCGGCGTATCTGCCCCTCGACCCCAGCCATCCGGCCAGCCGCCTGGAACTTGTGCTCGCAGACGCGCAGGCATCGCTCCTGCTCACCCAGGAGCATCTGGCCTCGCGCTTGCACACCAGCGCGCGGGTGGTTTGTCTGGACAGCGAACATGCACTGTGGGCGCGAGAAAGCGGCGCGAATCTGGATACAAAAAACGCGCCGGATGGCCTGGCTTATGTGATCTATACGTCAGGCTCTACGGGACGGCCCAAGGGCGTGGCCATCGAGCACCGCGCGCTCACCAACCTGCTGCGCAGCATGGAACGGGAGCCGGGCTTGAGCGCCAGCGACACTCTGGTCGCGGTCACCACCCTTTCCTTCGATATTGCGGCGCTGGAACTGTTTCTTCCTCTGACGACGGGCGCCAAGCTGGTGATTGCCGGCAAGGAGCAGGTTCTCGATGGCTACCGTTTGCTGAACCTGCTGGAGCAGTCGCAGGCGACCGTGATGCAGGCGACTCCATCGGGCTGGCGGATTCTGCTGGAGGCAGGATGGAAAGGCCAGCCGCGCCTGAAGGTGCTCTGTGGCGGCGAAGCTCTGGCCCGCGATCTGGCCGATTCGCTGCTGGATTTGAGTGACGATGTGTGGAACGTCTACGGGCCGACGGAGACCACCATCTGGTCTTCGGCCACCCGGCTCACAAAGAAGGATGGTCCGGTGCCGATTGGACCGCCCATCGCCAACACCCAGTTCTATGTGCTGGACGAACGTCTGCATCCGGTGCCGGTGGGAGTGACGGGCGAGCTATACATCGGGGGCGCGGGATTGGCGCGCGGCTACTGGAACAGGCCCGAATTGACCGCCGAGAAGTTCTTGCCCAATCCACTTGGCAGCGGGCGCATCTATCGCACCGGCGATCTGGCGCGCTGGCTCCGCGACGGTCACATCGAACTTCTGGGCCGGACGGACTTCCAGGTAAAGGTGCGGGGCTTCCGGATTGAGCTGGGCGAAATCGAGACTGCCTTGGCCAGCCATCCCGCGGTGCGCGATGCGGTGGTTACCGCGGTCGCCGTCGGGCCCGGAGATACGCGGCTGGCAGCCTGGGTCGATTCGGCGCTGGCCCAGCCGCCTGCCGATCTGGACGCGCAACTGCACACCCTGCTGACCGCCAGGCTGCCGGAGTATATGCACCCAGCTGTCATTACCGTTCTGCCCGCGCTGCCCCGGACCGCCAACGGCAAGATCGACCGCAAGTCTCTGCCTGAGCCGGCATTTGCCGGGAAGACCAAGATGCGGCCATTTACGCCCGCGGCAACGCCAGAGCAAGAAAAGCTGGCGGCAATCTGGGCAGACATTCTGAAGCTCGACAGAGTCAGCATCACCGACAGCATCTTCGAGCTGGGAGCCGATTCGCTACTGATCTTCCGCATCTCCGCGCGTGCCGGCCGTGAAGGCCTGCCGATCGCCCCCGCACAGATCTTCCAGCATCGCACCATCGCCAATCTGTCCAGCGCTCTTGGAGAAGCCAAGGGCGTGAGCCCGGAAAAGGCTCCCGCCGGCCCCGCCATTGCCCCTGTTTCCAGGGAGAGATTCCGGAGAACGAAAGTCTGATGAAGAGCTCACCGGAAAAGACCGTTTCCTCGCCGCAAGGTGAGCGCTCGGGGACCGGAACGGGTGCGGATGTCTTCGTGATGCCCGCTACACCGTGCCAAATGCGCTTCTGGTTGCTGCACCAGATGTATCCCGGCAACCGCTCGCTGAATATGCCCCTCGCATGGACCTGCCGCGGACCGCTCGCTCCCGATCTGGCGGCAGCGGCGTTGGCGGAACTGGTGCGTCGCCATGAGTCCCTTCGCACCACCTTCGAAGTGGTCGATGGCCAGCTATCGCAGGTGATTCATCCGCCCTTCGACGTACCGCTCGCGGTCGAGGACTTGCGCCATCTGCCGCCAGGCGCGCGCCAACAGGAAGCCGGCGCGATCATCCAGCGGCAAGCCCGTATCCAGATGGATATGGAAAAGGGTCCGCTGTTATTCGCCCGGGCGATCCGGATGGAAGCCGACGAGCATATCCTCTTGGTCACCATCCATCACAGCGTCTGCGACGGATGGTCGAATGGGGTGGTGCTGCGGGACTTTGCCGCAATCTACGACGGCCTGATGCGCCGCGTTCCTCCAGCGCTGCCGGAACTCCCCATCCAGTTCGGCGACTTCGCAGTCTGGCTGGACGAGTGGAGAAAAGGCAACGAGCCGGCGCAGTCTCTCGATTACTGGCGCCAAACCCTGGGTGGAGACTTCGCTCCGCTTCGTATCCGGCGTGACTTTCCCGGCGGCGGCGCCGAAGAACAGGGTGATATCGAGACTCTTCTGCTGACTCCGGATATGGTGCAGCGGGCGCGGGATTTCTGCGCAGTCCGTGGAGTGACGCTTTATATGCTGCTGTTGTCGGTCTACGCCGCAACGCTCCACCGGCTGACCGGCCAAGGAGATATCCTCATCGGCACTCCCTGCGCCAACCGCCGCCAAGAGACGGAAGACCTGATCGGCCCCTTTTCGAATCCGCAAGTGATCCGCATCAAGATTGAGAAGGGGGATACTCTTGGCTCGATCGTCGAAAGCGTTCGTACCTGGACATTGGGCGCGCTGGCTCATCAGGATCTGCCCTTCGAGGATCTGAACGCCGACGAGTTCTTCTGCCGCGATAAGAATCAAATCTCTCTTCAGGTGTATTTCATCTATCAGAAGGCCTTCATGCAGGCTCAGAAAACGCCCTCTCTGGAGATCGTTCCCCTGCGCTCCGTCAGTCCGGGGACGACGTTCGATCTGATGCTGAGCATTGTGGAACGTGCCGAAGGCCCGCGCTTGCAGTTGGAATACAATCCTGGATTCTTCCGCATTGCGACCATCCAGCAAATCCTCAAGCTCTATGTGCGGATTCTCGAAACCGTGCTGTCGGGCCTGGAAAGTCCTGTAGGAGAAGCGGCGCAGGACGAATACGGGAAGCAGCTCTTGGCTGCGTCAAACGGGGAGGCTGAACGCGGCGGCGTCGAACAGGCCGCTGGCCGAAATGGACATTTCGGTTCCGGCCTCAACCGGGCAGCGGCCTCAGAAGCCAACCAGAGCGAGAACTATCTGGCGCCGCGCGATGCGCTGGAGGCGCAGATAGCCGGGATATGGGAGACGGCGATCGGGGTCAAGAGTCTGAGCATTCGCGACAGCTTCTTCGACCTCGGCGGGCGGTCGCTGGCAGCAATGCAGATTATCTCCAGGATCAACAAAACCTATTCGCTTGATTTTGGTCTGGCCGTGCTGTTCACGGGGCACACTGTCGAGCGTCTTTCGGAGCTGGTTCGCAAGCGCCTCTCCGCCAACGGAAGCTCCTCGATTGTGCCCATGCAGCGGGAAGGAACAGGGACTCCTCTGTTCATAATCCACGGCGCCGGGGGAAATGTTATCCGCTTCTACCAGCTTGCCAAGCTCATTGGAACCGA
>JBEKCX010000317.1:0-3687 GCA_050014655.1 Occallatibacter sp.
CCCACACACAACATCGGAGGGATAGACCCGCCATGCCTGGAAAATCCAATGCAAGCTCCTACGAAAATGCTTGCTTTGCAAGAGAGAATCTGGGAAAGCACGAATCCACATGATCCGGGTACAAGAGCATTTTCGCTTTTACTGTAGACTTCCGTGCCCCATCCTTTCCGTTTCTTTCTGCGGAAAGGATGGGATGCCAGTATACTTCCGGTCTACACAATTCCCGAAACCCATAGTTAGCCCCCAGCCCGGAGATGCGGAGGGCGCAGTTATCCCAGTTCCAGCGCCTCAAGGCAGCTTCGTGTTACCGGCCGCGGGCGGGTTCGATGAAACCACCCCCGCGCCTTCGCGCACATAGTAGAAGCGGTCCGCAATCAGATTGGTCAGCGTTTCCACCTTCCCATCCGGCCACATGACTTCGGCCTTATCCACGCGCTGATGCTCCCCCAGCCCGAAGTGGATGCGAAGGTCGTGCTGCGAAAGGTAACTGCCGCCGCTCAGCACCTCGCCCAGTTGCACCAGGTCGCCCGCGGTCGCCCGCACGCGCGCATTCAAAGCCAGGCGATTGCTCTTGACGCCCTCCAACTGAAAACTGATCCAGTGGTTTTGCGGTCCGCCCACGGGACGCAGAATCATCGGCTGCCCTTGCAAATTCTCAACCACCGCCTCCAGCTTGCCGTCGTTGAACAGGTCGCCTATCGCCATTCCACGGCTCACCTGCGGAATCTGGATCGCGGCTCCCGCCAGCTTGCTGATGTCTTTGAAGGTTCCGTTGCGCTAATTCATGAGCAGCAGTTTCGGCTCGCGATACCTGAGGCCGGAAGGACTTTGGTCCACCTGCGGATAGACGTGTCCATTGACCAGAAAGATGTCCTGCCAGCCGTCGTTCGAGAAATCGACAAAGGCATCGCCCCAGCCGACATTTCCCTTTGTAGGCTTTGAAATCCCTGAAAACACCGAAACATCGGTAAAGCTCATTCCGCCGTCGTTGCGATAGAACGCGGCGTATTCGCTGTCGAAATGCGAGATGAACAGAGACATGCGCCCGCTGTGATTGTAATCGCCCAGGGCAATGCCCATGTTAGCCTGCCTTGAGCCGCTTTCGCTCAGCGCCACGCCGGACGCGAAGCCGACATCCTCGAATCCGCCTCGGCCGTTGCCCTGGTAAAGATAGTTCGGCTGGCCGTCGTTGGTGACAAAAAGATCGAGTTTGCCGTCGTTGTCGAAGTCCGACCAGATGGCCGTCAGCCCATAGCGGTGCTCCTCGTCTCCTGCGCCCGATGTCTTTGAAACATCGGTAAAGGTTCCATCCCGGTTGTTATGGTAGAGACTGTCAGGAGATCCTTTCAGGCCGGCCGGTCCGCATTGCACATCGATGCCCATGTATCTGCACGTCACGCTGGATCCGAATTCGGCCATATTGTCCAGGTGAAAATCGACATAGTGGGAAACAAAGAGATCGGCCCAGCCATCGTTGTCGTAATCGCCGAAGGCCGCTCCCGCGGCCCACAGATTGTCGCCGCCCAGCCCGGCGCTTTTGGTAACATCGGTAAAGGTTCCGTCGCCGTTGTTGCGATATAGCACCACCCCGCCGAAGCAGGTCACCAGCAGGTCCGGCCAGCCGTCGTTGTTATAGTCGCCCACCGACGCTCCCATCGCCCAGCACGGATATCCCACTCCGGCCTTGTCGGTAACATCGGTGAAAGTCCCGTCGCGGTTGTTATGAAAGAGCGCGCTTCGCGCCTTCTGGCCATGAAGCGCCATTTCCACGCTTTGCGCGTTGGTAAAATAAATATCCGGCCAGCCGTCGCGATCGTAGTCGATCAGCGCCACGCCCCCGCTCATCGACTCGACAATGTATCTCTGTTCGGGACTCGAAAGATGTTCGAACTTGATCCCGGTCGAAGGTGCAATGTCCACCAGCTCCGGATAGCTGCGAGCTTCTCCGCCCGATTCCTTCTCCGCTGCTGGATTCGCGCTCCCCTGCCGCGCCGGCTGCGTATTCGGCGGCTGCGTTTGCCCCAGGCCCGCGGTAGAGAGCCATAAGACAAGACAAGCCGCGCACAGGCCGACAGATTTAGCTTCAAAACTCGGCATGGTAACTCCGCCTGCGCAGCTTTCCCGCTTTTAATTATGGTGCAAATCGGTACGTCTCGGATTGTATAGAGAAGCGGACGCGGCTTGCAACCACGGCATTCTCGGAAAAGTGCGGCGCTTCCGAGCTACCAAAAGCGGGATCTGGGCACTCGCACCCGCCGCCGCTCTGTGCAATGCTAGGTTGCGCGCATTCCCTCGGCCTTGCCGGCTCCGAATGCGCTCCAGTTCCTTACATCATGCGCGCGATGTCCCGCAGTTGCCGCGCCACGGCTTCGAGAAAGGTCTCAGTGCTGGCCCCCGCGGGCTGTTCCAGGCCCGATTTGACCTTGATAGCGGAGGCGATGCGCTCGGCCAGAGCCTGGCGGGTCGCCAGGCTCATATCCAGCCTCCGGGCGAAGAAGCCCTCCAGCACCTCCAGGTCGTTCGAAGAGAGCTTGGCGATGCCGCTGGCTGGCAGCGTGAAGGCGGTGTGGGGCTCGGGGATGGGCACGCGGGGCGCAAAAGCCTGCGCGGTGAACGTGCGCGAGCCCGAATCGCCCCATAGAGGAGTCTCCTGTTCGCGATCCCTCACCACCAGCGTGCCGGCCGCCAGGTCGCCCAGCCGCTGATGCTGCCGGGTAACGAACATGGCGATCACGCCCACCGCATAAAAGAAGGGAATCTGGTCGACATAGCGGACCAGATTGCGGGCCATTGACTCGAACAGGCCGATGGCCCTACCCGAGCGCTGGATGACGCGAATCCTGGCCACCCGCTTGCCTGGAGTGCGTCCGTTCCAGAATGCCTCAAAGAGCGTGAAGTAGCCCCACTGGAGCAGGAAGACAATGAAGATGCCGATCGCCGTGGCCCACTGCGCCGAGAGCTTGGAGGACGCCCCGATGGCGGGCAGAAAGAGAGCGAACAGCGCGGCAAGCACCAGCAGCCCCGCGACCCAGATCAGATAATCCACCAGCAGCGCGATAAAGCGGCTGCCGATGCCCGCCAGGGGCATCTCAATGTCCACCAGCTCCGGGGTGTCGATGTTAAGCTGGTCAGAAGTCGGGTCCATGGAGCAAATCCTATCAAACCAGTGGATTCTCAAGCGGCGCCCTCACTGGGACCGGCTGGCGTCCCTGTTGTCCCAATCCGACGCCAGCGGTCTGGGTCAGCTCACCCGCGCGGAGCTACAGGAGATGGCCCTGCTTTACCGGCAGGTGGCCGCCGACCTTTCCGTACTCCGCCAGGACTCGACCGCCCGCACTTACGCGCAGCATGTGAATCACCTATTGGCTCGCGCCCACCATATCATCTATTCCGGCCGCAAGACGAATCTTCTCACGCTTGTTCGCTTTCTGAGGGACGAATATCCGGCCATCTTCCAGCGGCAGATCGGCTTCGTGCTGGCTTCGCTGGCCGTCTCCGTGGCATGGGGATTGCTGGGCGCGGCCATCACCAGCGTCCATCCCGAGTTCATGCGCATGTTTGTGAGCGCCAAGATGATCGCAACCATGGAGAGGCACCACATGTGGACCGAATCCGTGGTGACCATCGCGCCCCTGGCCACCAGCGCCATCATGACCAATAACCTCACCGTGACCTTCATCGTCTTTG
>JBEKCX010000318.1:0-3678 GCA_050014655.1 Occallatibacter sp.
CAAGCAGGGTGAGGAACGCTATCTACGGGAACTGGCAGCACACCTCTCCTTCGCCTACCGCCCATGTTTCGACTATGACGCCCTCTTCTATTTCGCAGACTCGGTTGATCGCGAGGCTCTCCGCAATGCGCTTGCACGGCTTGTGCATGAGATGGAAGCCGCGCTCGCCGCAATCGAAACACATGAGTCGCATGCTCAAGCCGGTCTCCCCAAGGAGTCTCGCCCATGGGCCACTTTGCTCTTCGATCATCACCGTGCTCACTATCGGGCCGAAGCGGAATGGGCGCAACGATCTCTGGACAACATGCCAGGGATGGATGGAACCGAACGGAGAATGAAGTGACAAGATCGAGAGTGGCTGAAACGGACCGGGGGATACAGGGAGCAGCAACCGCGGAGGCATTCGACGCCTTCGCCCGGAGAATGCGAAACAAGGGACTTCATCCCATCAAGAGCTACATTGAAGCCGGCCTCACTGGCGGCGAAGCGCTGGAGATCGGTCCCGGTCCTGGCTATGTTGGACTCGAATGGCTCAAGTGCTGTCCCGGTTCCCGTTTGACTGGAATTGAGATCAGTCCCGACATGATCCGGGTTGCGGAGCGGAACGCCCGCGAATACGGCTTTGAAGACCGCACCCGCTATCTTGCCGGCGATTGCCGGCTCTTGCCTTTCCCCGATCGCAGTTTCGACTGTGTCTTCTCAAACGGATCTCTGCATGAATGGGCGCGGCCCGATCTCGCTTTCCCGGAGATATTCCGCGTTCTCAAGACGGGCGGGTCGTTCGCGGTGACGGACCTTCGCCGCGACATCGGCGTCCTAGCCAAGTGGATGGGCATGCGCATCGCGCAACCCGCGGTGATGCGCGCTGGGTTCCTCACTTCGGTGAATGCCGCTTATACCGTGGCAGAGTTGCAGGAGTTGCTCAAGAACTCAAGGGGCGTGGAGCTAGCAGTATCGAAAGGGTTTATGCACCTTGCAGTTACAGGCCGTAGATGCTGACTGGGACCGGCCGTTTCGAGTGGATTCCCCTGCTTGGCGCCCATCGGTCGCATTTCTGCTATCGCCAACCTGGAAGGTTGCGCTGCATTTGTTGCGGGCCGGCTGACAACCCCGCTTGGGCACCCCATAGCTTTCAATTCCAGCATGGAGCCAGCTACAATTCGTGCCGGGGGCGAATCCAGCCGGCAAGCCGAATGAAACCAGGCCGCTACGGCGCGCCCTAGCAGGACCGCTTACTGATCCGGCGCGATTGGACTGCGAAAACGCAGCCGAAAGGCAAGCGCAGGTCCTTCGACTTCGCTTCGTTTCGCTCAGGATGACAGAGTTACGCAGAAGCAATCATTTGATGGCGGATAAGTAAGCCCGGAAGGAGCAGATTTCGTGGAAGTTCATTCTCCTCATAGCCCCATTCACTCAGTCAAGGAGTTCATGGTCCATCTGCTGGCCATTACCATTGGCCTGCTGATCGCGCTCGGCCTGGAATCATCGGTGGAGTGGGTGCATCACCGGCATCTGGCGCGAGACGCAAGGGAGAACATCTTTCAGGAAGTTCGCGCCAATCAGCAACAGGTGGTCAGGCAACTCAAGGCGCTGCCCGCGGAGGAGAAGCGCCTGGATGAGATTCTCAGATTCGTTGAGGACACGCAGCACGGCCGCCCCACAAAGCCGCTGGGGGATTTCATGTGGACCAGCATTCTTCTCCACGACTCCGCGTGGGCCGCTGCATCCTCCACGGGCGCAATCGGCTTTATGAGTTATGACGAGGTGAAGCGATACTCCAGACTTTATGCCGTACAGCAGATCAACGGCTCTATCCTGGAGCGAAATCTGGCGGATCGGCACGAGATGAACGTTCTTCTCGTGCGCATGCAATCCGCGGGAAAGCTCTCCGATGCTGAGTTCGAAAGCGGAAAGAGGACCATCTTATCCGCGAAGATCAGGGAGCTGGAGTTCAATGAAATAGACACCGATTTGAACGAGGCCTATGCCAAGCTGTTGTCGCAAGAGAAATGAAGAGTGCGCGTCTAGCGCACTTGGCTCTCGACCCCTGCGGCTGTTGAGGCCAGGGAAGGGAGACCAGCGAGACTACTTTCCGGCCAGCGCCGGCTGCACCTTGGCCGCGCTCATCCGCCGGACGAGCACGGGAGCGCCGAAGGCCACTCCCACAACGATCGCCGTCGAGACCAGGTCGTTGCGATAGAAGGGCAGCCCAGCCACATAGCAGGCGCCCAAGCCGCCCAGTGTGCGCGGATACGGATACGCAAGGCCGCTCAACCAAGTCGCGTAGTTTGAGAGCAGAAAGAACGAGGTCGGCCCCAGCAGCGCCGCCGCGCCCGCGCGCAGAAGCGTCGTCCGGCTGCGCAGCAGAATCCATCCCAGCGCCATCGCCGCCGCGTACCATGCCCAGGTCATGGCGTACCACTCCCAGCGGAAGCCGTAGTGGTAGGCATAGACGGTCAGGTAGTAATCGGTGGCCATGAGAACGGCCAACGGCGCCAGCATCTCGCGCCACGAGCGCCGCGCGCCAAAGTAGAGCAGAGCGCCGCCGACGGCGGTGAAGTTCATCCACCCGGCATGTGGCAGCACACGGGACAGAACGGCGACCAACAACAACAGATAAGCAGGCATGACGACCTCGATTTCTTCTCTTCCTGGAATTGATTCCAAAAAACAGGGCAAGGATTCGGGCAGCGAAACGGGTTCCCAGGGGCGTTGCTCGCCGCAGAGGAGCCGATTACGGAATTCTATTCGTTCTGCGGGCCGGGCGCGGCCGGGTCAATCCGCCTGGTTTGACGCAGCGAACATTGTTTTTCGTCTGAGACAAAGGCGTTCTTACAGCCGCCCCGCGGCAAGACCGCCTGTAGGTACCATTTCGTGGGACAGGATCAGGTTTTCCACAGGATGAGGGATTGTCGCCATGCAGCGCAGGCGGCCAAATTCAATTCAAGTGAAACCTTCGTAGTGTTATTTCAACCATCACATTTCAGAGCACTTCACGGCACTCGAAAGCTTTCTGGATGGGGAAGATGCGGGGGCGAATTGCCGCCCTAAGGATTCTTCTTGCAATGTGTGTACTATCTGTTATAGTACACGTGTGATTCCCTTCCGAGTTCCATTCCGCGCCGGCATCTCGCTCTTTGAGCAGGTCGTTTACGCGTCGAAAAAGGCCATCGTCTCAGGCCAACTGCGGCCGGGCGATCCGTTTCCCTCCGTACGCGCCCTGAGCAAGGAGCTGAAGATCAATCCCAACACGGCTCACAAGATCGTCGCCCACCTGGTGAGTGAAGGGATGCTGGAAACCCGTCCCGGCATCGGCACGGTGGTGGCGGTTCTGCCCGAGTCGAGCCGCAAGGAGCGCACGCAACTGCTTGGTCACGAGATCGAGGAGCTGGTTGTGGAAGCCAAGCGGCTGGGAATCGAACTGGACGAGATGCTCTCCTCGTTCTCCGCTCATTGGCGGCACCTTAGCTCAGACGATCCAACCCGCGCCAATCGCTCCGCAGACAAGATCGAAACCAGCCCCAACGATGGAGGCAACAAGGAACGATGAATTCCGCAATCAGAACCCAGAGTCTCAGCAAACGATTTGGCCGCACCGCAGCCGTCGATGGCCTCGACCTCGCCGTGCCCGAAGGGGCCATCTATGCGCTGGTTGGCCCAAACGGCGCCGGCAAGACC
>JBEKCX010000319.1:0-3662 GCA_050014655.1 Occallatibacter sp.
AACGCCGGCAACGGTGGCTATGCTGAGCATCTCCATGGCGTAAAGCGCGAGAAGGAGCCACAGCGCTCCGAAGGCCGCGACGACGATCACGCCCGATGCCCTGCCTCTGAGCTGATTTGCATTCTCAATCTTCATGGCATTTCTCCCGGAATTCGTGGATTGATCCGAAACGCGCGGAGCGGAATAACGTGGTCTTTTAGTCGCCGATGGCTCCGCCCAGCAGTTGCTTCAGCGCCTGCACGTACTCGGTCAGCGCCTGGTGGCCGGCTTCCGTCATACGGTAGATGGTCTGCGGCTTGCGCTGGACGAACTTTTTCTCGACCGTCACGTAGCCGGCTTCTTCAAGCTTGAGAAGTTGCGCGCCCAGGTTACCGTCCGTCGAGCCGGTCTTCGAGCGCAGCCAGGTAAACTCCGCCTCCTCGACCCCAATCAGCAGCGAGAGCAAGGCCAGGCGCAGCTTCCCGTGGATCACAGGATTCAGCTCCGGCAGCTCAGGCATGGGCGGCCTCCTGCCTGCGCATGCGAGCCTCGCAAACCATCCCGTAGATGCCGAAGACGATCTGGCAGAGAAAGATCGCAACCAGAAACACCACCGTGCATTGGTTAGCGGAGCCAAAGCACGCAGCCACGGTTGCCGCCCACCAGACAATTGCGGCGGCAATCTGCGGCTTCCAACGAATGATCATTCCGGATGCGCCATTCGCCAAGCCCAGCATGGCGGCGACGATTGCCACAAAAATGTGCTGATTGAACCTGCCGCTGAAGCCCAGGGCCGGCAACAGCAGAGAAAGCGAGACGCCCATGGCGATCCAGACGGAGAAGATTGCCCGGCCCATGGTAGTCGCCGGCTTTCGCTCCGGCTGGTTCTTCTTCTGTCTCCCGATAATGGCCATGCACACCACCCAGGCGGCCATCATGGTTACCAGCCAGGCGTATGGCCATTGATTGAAGGCCGTCCAGGCGATGGCGACGTAATAGGCCACGCCCCAGAAAACAAAGGTCCAGGCCCAGCTTCCGGTACTGCGCCGTCCCTCGGCGATCATGGTTTCAATCAGGCTCAACCTGTCTTTCAATTCCATCTCTTCAGAATCTGCTGTCATGTTTAATCTCCTTCGAGGCCCCTGTTTGTCTCCAGAGTGTTCCTCTATGAAGAGTACTCTATAACATAGAGTATGCCATGTCAAGAACATTTTTCAACTTTTTTATTCTGTCTTGAGCGTTACGCCGGGATGAGCCCTGAGGGCTGGGAGTCCTGCTTTGCGGGCCTTCCCTTCGGCCTCGGTTGCTCCGGCTTCAACCGGGCCTGTCTGAGCTCGCCCAGCTCCCCGGCCACCCGCTCCAGCACTCCGGCCCAATCGCCGGGGCTGCGCTGGCGAAAAAGCCTTGCTGTGGGGTACCACGGGCTGGTTTCGATCTGCTCGATCCAGCGCCAATCGCTCAGGTGGGGCAGCAGAATCCAGACCGGCTTGGCCATGGCGCCGGCCAGGTGGGCGATGCAGGTGTCGGTAGTGATGACCAAATCGAGCGTGGCCAGCATGGCGGCCGTTTCCGCCAGGTCCTTATCCGCGCTTGACCCGTCCCACACAAATACACTGCCGGCCAGGCCGGACAATTGCTCCGCCGCCTCCCCTTTTTGCAGCGATATCCAGTTGATCCCTGGAGTACGCAGCAGCGGAAGCAGCGTCTTCGCCTCCATGGACCGCTGGCGGTCCGCCTTGTAGCGGGGATTGCCCGCCCAGGCGAGTCCCACGCGCAGAGGCAGCTGAGCGGATTCTGGATTGGAGGGCAAATCGGCCCGGAGGTGCGGAGTCCCCAGGCGCTTTTCAAACGCCAGCCGCGGGTCGCCGCCCAGGTACGCGCCCGGCCAGGGAACCGTCTCCATCGTAGTTCCGAAGACGGCCGGCAGGCTCAGCAGAGGGCATTCCAGATCGAACTGCGGCCCGTGGCGGGCGCCCGGCAGCGCAATCTCGACCGCTCCTGCGCGCACCGCGGCGAGCGAAGCCATCAGGCGCTCGACCGCCGCCTGCACCTGCAGAATCGCCGTCCCGCCGCGCGCCGCAACCAGGGTCGCGTAGCGGCAGAACTGGATGGTATCGCCCAGTCCCTGCTCGGCGTGGAGCAACACCCGTCGGCCTGCGAGCGGCTCGCCCTGCCACCGGGGCTGGCTAAAGACGCGCGGGCTGCGATGAACCTCGCGGAAGCGCCAGCGCGCCTCATACGCCGGCCAGCCCTGCTGCCACTCGCCCAGCCGAAGCTCGGTCAAGGCCAGGTTATACTGCGCGCCGGGATGGGAGGGATCGCGCTCCACCGCTGTCCGGTGGGCCTGCAAGGCCTCACCCATCCTGCCCATATCCAGCAGAGAGTTTCCGCGGTTCGAGGCCGCGCCGCGGTTGCCCAGCCCCTCGGCCCGCTCAAAAACCTCGACCGCCTCGGCGAACCTGCCCTCGTTGTGCAGCAGAATGCCCTGCATGTTCACGGCTTCGGCGTGGTCCGGTTCGCGAGCCAGAGCCCAGCGCAGCCAGCCCCAGGCGCCGGCCAGGTCGCGTTCCGCCGCGCGGAACTGGCACCAGGCCACCAGCGTCTCCATCTGCTCGGGATTCAGCGCGAAGGCCTTGCGCAGGTGCGCCTCCGCCTCCACCGGGCGGCGGCGTTCCCGCTCCAGAATAGCCAGGTTGACCCAGCCCGCATTCAGGTCCGGGCGCAGCTCGACGGCCCGCAGCAACGCCGCTTCCGCAAAGACCTCTCGCCCCTGCTCACGCAACAGACTGCCCAGGTTCAACCAGGCGGCGGCAAAGTCCGGACGCAGAACCAGCGCCCGCCGGTAACGCGCTTCAGCCTCCTTCAGCCGTCCCAGCCGCGCCAGTGCAAACCCGGCGGCAAACTCGCCCTCGGGCAGGCGCCGCCGCAGGGCAATCGCCTGCTCATAGCGCTCTAGCGCCTGCTCATCCCGCCCCAGCGCGGCCAGCGCGTTGCCCAGGCCCAGGTGCGCAGCCACCAGAGCCGGCTGCCGCTTGAGGGCCAGCTCAAACTCCTTGGCCGCCTCTTCCGGGCGTCCGGTGGCGATCTTCAGCTCGCCCAGACCCATGCGGGCCAGCGCGTTCATTCCATCCCGGCGGATGGCCTCTCCGTAAGCGCGCTCCGCCTCGCCGCTTCGTCCGGCGGCCTTCAGCGCCTGGCCCAGCGCGATCCATGCGGTCACCATCTCCGGCGCCACGTCCACGGCTGTCTCGGCCATCTTCACCGCGGCCTCGAACTGGCGGCTGGCCAGCGCCACCAGGCTGATGCCCACCAGCGCCTGCGGCTGGCGCGGGTTCTCGTCCAGCGTGCGCTGGTAGCCCAGCGCCACTTGGGCCAGCCGCCCCGTCAACCCTCCCGCTGAACCGTCATTGCGTTGCTGCATTGCAGAGGCTTCCCCAATAAGCCTGTCGTCCCCAGCCCCGCCGCGCGGGCCCGTTGCGCTTCCGCCAACTCGCGATCCCCGCGCACTGACTTGCTGCCTTCATCCAGCGTCCCGAGTCCAATGGTCGATGAATAAAAAGTGCTGTCATCCTGTGTATGACGACGTTGGCTGTTGTCAAGGCACAAAAGGGCGTTGGCGTGGGCGGCGGGGTCAAGGGCGCCGTTCTGTGGCGTTCATCTTGACCCTTGACGCCGCCGCCCAC
>JBEKCX010000320.1:0-3656 GCA_050014655.1 Occallatibacter sp.
GATTGCAATGCCCATTCGCTGGATGACCGAAGAAGATGCCTATCGCTTTCTTGCCGAAAGGACGGAGGGCCGTCTGGCTACCTGCGACAGCGCCGGACAGCCGTACATTACTCCGCTCAATTACCTGTATCGCGAGGGAAGCATCTATTTCCACAGCAAGCTGAGCGGACGGAAGCTCGACAATCTGGCCGCAAACATCCGGGTCTGCTTCGAGGTAAGCGAGGTCGCCAACATCTCGGTCGCGAATGATCGCCCCTGTGCCTGCGCCACTCGCTACAGCTCTGTGCTGGCGTTTGGCGCGGCAAGGGTCATCTCCGACGACGCCAAAAAAACAACTTTGCTGAACCTGCTTGTCGAGAGGTACGCCGCGGGCAAAACCTTTCAGCCAGTGGAGGAGCAGCATAGCGCCGGCTGCGCCGTAGTGGAGATTCGCATCGACGAGATCAGCGGCAAGATGAACGTCGATCCGGAGTAAGCCTACCGCGGTCGCTGCTGGTCTAGCGAGTTCGGCTGCGACTCATTACCGGCGTGCTCGCATCTTCGTATCCTGAGGCGACGCCGCGTAAGTCTCGGCGAAGGACTCGTCCGGCGATGTCTTCGGCCAGCCGACCATGACCAGGAACACATCGAGGACGAAAAGAGCGATAGCGATGTCGTTGAAGAGCATGGCCTGCCGCAGATCCGGCCAAAGTTGATTTGCAGCCCAGAAGAGAAAGGCAGCCGCCAGCAGGATCGCCTTGACAACCTCCACGCGCGCGGGACGGTGTGCGGCTTGGTAGACGAGATAGGCAAGCGCGATCATCGCCAGTGGGAATGCGGCGAGGAAGTCATGCGCTCGGGCCGGAAAGAGCCGGGGAAAGGCATCCCATGCGACCAGCGCCCCCACGCCTGCAAGCGCGACCAAGCCAAGTATTGCGGGGAGAAACCGGTGGGCGCGATCAAGACGAATATACATGAGCCATTATTGCCATCTCTGCAAAAGGAACCCATAAGGAATTATGGGCGCCCGATTCGTCTGACAATGGGCTAGGCTAGCCAGCTTGGCTGGCCGGGCTGGCGGGAGGTTCTTCCCGCCGCTCCGGTACGGGCGAGGCCGCCGGCAGAATCTGCACCAAGCCGGGTGCAGCGGGCTCTGCTGGACCCATCGCCGCCTCATGCTGGCGTCGCGCCGCCGCATCCAGATCCACCGGAATCCCTCCGGGCACAATCACCGGCGCGTTGTAGCGGTAGTCCAGGTCGCGCGTGACCCTGAAGACCACCGGTACCGCGGCAACGAGCACCGCGAATGCAACCCAACTGCCGTCCAGCCCGTAGCCTCCGCCGGTCAGCCAGAACGGCCCCATGGGATTGCCCTGCACCACCGGCGAATGGCTGTTGACCCCGCTCACGGCGAGTCCGAATATCAGGGCGCGGCTGGCCTTCCATCCGAAGTTGAGCCCCCAGCTCAGCCACAGAGCCCGCGTGCGCAGATAAGCCGTGGAGAGCACCAGGCCCAGCATCACGGAAACGGCAACGCTGGCGCGGTTTGACCACGGCGTTTGAGCCTGCACAATGGCATAGAACGCCGCAAATCCCAGCGCCGCCCCAACCGGCCCCACCGCGTGCTCAAAGCGCTGAAATCCGTAGCCGCGAAAGGCAATCTCTTCCCCCAGTGCGGCCAGCGCAAGAAAGGCCGCCTCAACCGCAAGCCAGCCCCAGGCCGAGGGTTGAAGGACGAGAACAATGGCGATGCCGCCGATAGCCGCCATCGGCAGCACGCAAACCACAGCCAGCGACCAGCCCACGGCCAGGCCCACTCCCGCCTCGCCCGGCCAGCCCTGCCGCAGCGGCAATCCCTGCGCGCTCACCGGATGCTTCTGGCGGTTCAGCCAGACTCCGAACCCTGCATAGCCCACCAACAGAAGGAAGACCAGCATGGCCTGCTCCACCAAGGGACGCCATGATTCCGCGGCCAGCCCCAGCGCGCCTCGGTGAGCGAGCGAGCGGGCAACAAAGAAGTAGAGGACAGCGGCTAGGAATTGTGCGTAGGCGCGCAGCCGGCCGCCGCCAGTCTCAGGTGTGCTCATGCGCATCCCCCGTCAACGCGGGTTGCAGAGGAACGCGCTCCGTTGAAGGGTACGGGCTTCAGCCCGTACGTAAACCCAGCAGAATCAATGCGGGCTTTAGCCCCTGAGGGAATGCCGGCAACGGACTGATCGCAACAAAGCGCACTGCGAGCCAGCTCTCCTGTTTCGATCCCGCCTCGTGCGCCAGGAATCCCTCTCTCCAGCCGATGCGCCACCAGAACTAGCCTTCCGTATAGAACTGCGCGATGCTGCGAAACTTCTGCTGCCGCGCGGCCACCAGGGTCTCCACCGGCGTCGCCTTCAGTTCGGCCAGGTGCTTCTTGAGCGCGCTGCCCAGCAACCCGGCTCCCGCCTCGCGATCGGTGTGCGCCCCTCCCGGCGGTTCCGCGATGATCTCGTCCACGCAGCCCAGCGCCGCAACCTCGGGCGCGGAGATGCGCATGGCCTCGGCCGCCAACTGCTTGTGCGCCGCATCGCGCCACATGATGGCCGCGCAGCTCTCCGGGGTAATCACAAAGTAAAGAGCATTCTCCAGAATCAGCACCCGGTCGCTGACCGCCAGAGCCAGCGCTCCGCCCGATCCGCCCTCCCCGGTGATGACTGAAATCGTCGGTACGCGCAGCCGCGACATCTCCAGCAGGTTGCGCGCGATGGCCTCGGCCTGCCCCCGCTCCTCCGCGCCCAGGCCGGGGTACGCTCCGGGCAGATCGATGAAGCTGATCACCGGCCGGCCAAACTTCTCCGCTATCTTCATCGAGCGCAGCGCCTTGCGGTAACCCTCGGGATGAGGCATTCCAAAGTTGCGCCGCACCCGCTCCCTGGTGCTGCCGCCCTTGCGGTTGCCGATGACCATGACCTCTTCGTCGCCCAGCCGCGCCATTCCGCAGGCCACGGCCTCGTCGTCGCCATAGGCGCGATCCCCGTGAATCTCGCTGAAATCCGTAAACACCCGCTCGATGAAGTCCATGGGGTAAGGCCGTTGTGGATGCCGCGCCCATTCAATCTTGATCCACGCCGGAGAAGCCGCCTCCGCCTGCATGGAGATCCCTGTTTCCTGTTCGCTCATCAGCACCTGGCGCCGCTCCGGGAAACGTCACCGCCGGCCATGCTGCAATTCTACGGGGCGCGAGCGCCGGCGACAAATGGGCGGCAAGTAAGAATCTCTGTTTCTCGATGCGAAGACTCAGGTCTCAGGCGCGAAGCGAGAGAACCAGACAGCTTTCTTCCGTGGCGGCGAGAAAAGCCTGAATCCGAGGAAACGCGTCCCGGAGCAGAAATCCAGCGCGAATCGTTGTGCAGTTGCCGATTCGCAGCCAGATCACCTTGGGAGGGCTGCCAAGCAGAATACTCCGTTCGGAAAAGTCGGAGTCCTTGGACACGATGGCGAATCCGTTCTCTTTGGCGTACCTCCAGACCTCGTCATCCGCCGTGCCGCTCAATCCGCAGTCCTGAACGTGCAGCGTGCCCAGATAAAGGTCGCTGACCGACGCGGTCAGGCGCGGAGAGAGGTTTTCATCCAGAAGCAGTTTCACGCGGACAGAATCTCAAACCTGCGTTCACCGTCGGCGGCGAAGGCCAGACAGGCGCGAA
>JBEKCX010000321.1:0-3652 GCA_050014655.1 Occallatibacter sp.
CCCAGCGAAATCCGGCGGTCGGCGGGATTGACGCTGAGCACCACCGTCTGCACCTCGTCGCCGGGCTTGACCAGCTTGGAGGGATGCTTGAGGCGCTTCGACCAGGTCATCTCGGAGAGGTGAACCAGGCCTTCGATGCCCTGCTCCAGCTCAACGAAGGCGCCGTAGTCGGTTACGGAAAGCACGCGCCCGTGCACATGCGCGCCCACCGGATAACGCTCGGCGGCGTCCAGCCAGGGGTCGGGAGTGAGTTGCTTGAAGCCCAGGGAGACGCGCTGCTTGTCCTTGTCGAACTTGAGCACCTTGACCTGAATCTCATCGCCCACATTGACCAGGTCGCGGGGATGAGTGAGCCGGCCCCAGCTCATGTCGGTAATGTGCAGCAGGCCGTCGATGCCGCCAAGATCGACAAACGCGCCGTAGTCGGTCAGGTTCTTCACCGTGCCGGTCAATACAACGCCCTCGCCCAACTTATCCAGCGTCCCCGACCGCTTGGCTGTCTGCTCCTCTTCGAGAATCTCCTTGCGGCTCACCACCACGTTGCCGCGCTTCTTGTTCAGCTTGATGACGCGGACTTCAATCTGCTGGCCGAGATAGCCGTCCAGATTGCGCACCGGACGAATCTCGAGCTGCGAACCGGGCAGGAATGCCTTTATGCCGATGTCCACGGTCAGCCCGCCCTTGACGCGGCTCACCACCGTACCCATAATCGGCGTCTTGTCGCTCGCGGCCCTCTCGATCACCTCCCAAACGCGCAGGCGCTGCGCCCGCTCGAAGCTGACCAGGTAGCCGCCCTCGGGCTCTTCGCGCTCGATCACGACATCGATCACTTCGCCGGGCTGGAATCTCACCGCCCCGGTGGCGTCGAGAACCTGTTCCAGAGGCACGAGGCCCTCGGATTTCAGGCCCACATCGATCACCAGGTGCTTATCGGTCGCCTTGATGACCGTGCCGGAGACAACCTTGTCGCCGTAAGCTTCAACGGCGGCGGCCTCGGCCGCCTGCTCGCGCTCAAAGGCCGCCAAAGCGGCGGAGAAATCTTCGGCGGACTCGGGTCCATGCGCTTCGTGAACCGGCGCCGCGGCGACAGGCTCAGATTCCGGCCCGGCGGAAACTTCCGTTGCAACTTCATCCGCGGGCGGTGCCGCGGCTGTTACTTCCGTGACTTTGGCCGGCGCGGGCTTCACTGGAGGCGGGGCGTGGGCTTTCACCTTCTTGGCCTTCGCCGGTGCAGGTTTCGCCTGAGGCGGGACCTGGGCTACAGGCTCGGTTAAGACATCGGCGTCCAGCACAGCCATCTCATCGTCTGCTGCGGCAACTTCGGCGGTCTCACTGTTGGACGTGGATTCGTACGGCGGCTGCTCAAGCTCCGTCGCAGGCTCTAGCGTGGGAATTTCCAATTCGGCGTTCAGGGTTATGCTCTCGGGTTCGGGATTGAGGACGTTTGGCATCGCTGCGGCTCCGGAATTCCTTGCTCCCGCGACGGTAAGTGCCTGCCGCTGGGGGGTGGCTCCCGCGCAGCGATTGGCGCCGGCGAAGAGGCCACAAGACCGCATCCCTGTTGCCGAGGCCTCTGCCTGTGACGGAATCGTCTTCACAAGGGACACTTCTCCCAGCCTGTTGCGCTGGAGCAAGAGGTACTGGTCTCCTTGGGAAGCACCCGGCAGGCAACGGCTTGCTGGAGGGCGGCCACAACTCACCGCTGGAATCCGCGCGGCAAGCTACGCTCACGAGTGTAGCAACCCCGGCTTTCCCGCGTCAATCCAACAGCTTGGCCGCGGACGCGCCGCAAGCCGCTTTGCAACCGCAAATTCACACGCGGGGCGCGGGGACGGAGTGGGCTTGCGTGCGGATGCTCAACCGGCGGCGAACCTCTATACTGGTGCAGACGGAAACCCACCCATGGATTACCTCTGGACCCCCTGGCGCTATGCGTACGTGACCACGGCGGAGACCGCGGCGCGGCCCGGCGTTCCCGCGCGGCTGGGAGCGTGGACCGGCGACCTGGGCTGCGTCTTCTGCAACCTGATTGCGTCGATCGACTTCGCCATTGAGAACGGCATGAGCAGGGACGAGGCCGAGGCTGCCGGCGGCCTGATCATGCGCGGGAAGCATTGCTTCCTCTGCCTGAACGCGTTCCCCTATACCAGCGGCCACGTGATGGCGATGCCCTATGCGCACCTGGACCGGCTGGCCGCACTGCCCACCAAAACCGCGCATGAGCTGATCGAGCTGGCGCAGCGTACCGAAGCGGTTCTTGAGCGGCTCTACCGGCCGCATGGCTTCAACTTCGGCATGAACGTGGGCCAGGCCGGGGGCGCGGGGGTCGCCGGACACGTCCATCTGCACGCGCTGCCGCGCTGGGCCGGAGACACCAACTTCATGACCAGCGTCGCCGAAACGCGCATCCTGCCCGAAGACCTGGAAATCACCTGGAAGCGATTGCGGCAGGCGTTTGCGGAGACGGGAAGGTAAGACTTTTCGGAAGCATGTACTTTACGCACAGCCGTGGTCCGTCGTATCGTGGTCATGAAATCGCTTGGAGCCGGCAGACCTGAGGCGAATTGCCAAGGATGGCGCGCCAACCGGCGGAGGTCGGAATAATTAAGAACATTGATTACGCACTCGTCGCAAAGGGCCATTCGCCTATGTACGTCATGCATAAGTACTGGGCGAGGAAACCTCACAATGTTGTCCGTGAATATGTCAAGAACTACTCCAAGAAGGGTGAGGTAGTCCTTGACCCCTTCGTGGGCTCTGGCGTCACTGCGATTGAGGCCGTAAAGTTGGGCCGCAAGGCCATAGGTATAGATCTGAATCCGATGTCGATTTTCATTAGCCGGATGACAGGCAAGCCTGCAGACCTTATCGGCATAACCGACGCCTTCAGGAGAATCTCCGAGAAATGCGAGAGAGAGATCGAATCGTATTACAAGACGGACTGCAGTAATTGTGGAGCAAGCGCGAGGGTACTAGCGTCTATCTGGGATCGTGTTGAAGACACCATTACAGAGATTCGTTATTTTTGCCCAGGCTGCAAGAAGAAACTACGCAAGGATCCATCAAAGGCCGACCTGTCAGCACTTCGGATGCTAAACGAAAAGCCCATTTCCTCATGGTATCCAAGAGACGAGTTCCCGGACGGCATCACATTTGCGCAGGGCAGGAGAGAGGCTGGACCCCACTTCTACGATTTGTTCACGAAACGTAACCTCCGGGCACTGAGTCTCCTCTGGGAATCCATTTCCGGACTGGCCCCCGGCCCTACGCGGGATTTTATGTCGTTCGCGTTCACCAGCATGGCTCACCTCGCGAGCAGGATGACCCCTACCCGCCCCTCCAGGCCATACAGCTCTTTTTGGGCAATCAACAGCTATTGGGTGCCTCCCAGCTACATGGAATCAAACGTGTGGATGCTCTTCGAGAGTGCCATCAATGGGAGACAGGGGCTTACTGCGGCCAAAAAAGACAGCAACAGAGCCGTCAAGAAATGGAAGGAGGCTAAGCGGTTCCGGGATTTGCAAGGCGAGGCAGACATCTTCCTCAAGGCTCACAACGCGCTAGAACTCCAGGAGATTGTCCCCGAAAACAGCGTCGACTACGTGTTTACTGATCCGCCATACGGCGGCGCGGTGCCTTATGCGGAACTTTG
>JBEKCX010000322.1:0-3648 GCA_050014655.1 Occallatibacter sp.
GAAGGCGCGCCCGATACTGCAATCGCCAAGGTCAGCCAGGAAGCCCTCGCCGCGATGGCAGGAACAACCCG
Organism: Occallatibacter sp.; assembly: GCA_050014655.1. GTDB lineage: Bacteria > Acidobacteriota > Terriglobia > Terriglobales > Acidobacteriaceae > Telmatobacter. The sequence goes on from JBEKCX010000322.1 coordinate 72, forward strand.
GATGCGCATCCGGGTTAGCATGAACAGGTTCAGAAAATCGGGCTTTCTTGCCCATACCGGGAGCGGGTTCGAAATTCATAGCTCACTCCTCAACGTCGTTCTCCACGACTAGCTGTTTGGCCGTATGAAGATGTTTCATTTGGAACTGTAGCGCCGGCCTCCCGGCCGGCTGTAACGTGGACCTCCCGGCCCGCGTTCGCTCATTCGATAGAACATCTTCTCCGGTCACGAAGCTCGCTTCCGCGCCCCCAGGCCGAAAGGATCAAACAGGCCGGAGAGCTGCACTGGCTCTTCCTGGAGCGCACGCTTTCAGCGCAGGAGTAGGAACGGCGCCGGATTGCGCGCGAATTGCATGACCAAGCCGGCTAGTTGCCGGCCGCCCGTCTGGTTGGCCTGCGAACCCTGGATCAATTCGATTCGCGACCCCGCTGGGCTGCGCCGCCGGCTCTTGCTCTCCGCTCCTTGGCCCTGGAATCGCGGAGACGCAGAGGTGTGAAGCGGCATTGACGATCGGCCTGCCAGTCTTCGCTTTCGCTCAAATCGCTTTGACGGAGAAGGTCGCGGCGGTACCCGGAGCCGAAATAGCCGCCGAAAGGCGCGGCCTTCTCCCTGCGATGTTCAAGGATCGCTCTTACGGCCAAGACTATCGCGAGCATGAGGGCAAGGGCGCCAACCAGCAATTGGGCATTGGTGAGGTGGTACATCGCATCTCCTTTGCATTGGATGCCCGCGGCAGTCAGTGGGGCATCGCCGCGGCAGCAGCGAGATCACGTGCAGTCTGAAGCCGGCAGGGACAGGAAAGCTGGTCAAGATTGCTCATGCAGGGGATTTGAATGAGAGCCAAAGCGAAGTGTGCACTATTGAGCAGCCAGCGTCCCACGGACCGCGTCAACCTGATCTCAGTTCGCTGAACAAGCGATCGACTGAAAGAACTCGCTGACGGGGGGGCGATTGAGATGGAAGATCCCCGGTGCACGAGCCTGCGCATCTGGTGACGGTGACTTCAATAAGTCTGCGGCAATGGCCACGCGGCGTTTTCGGCAAGAATCCTCGGTCCAAGAGCTTTTGCATTTCCGCGTTGGAGCGGATCTCCCGATATCCGCGAGGGTGTTATTGGCCAATGCCGTTCGAGGTCATTGCAGTCTCTTTCTCGTTCTCGCAGGCGCTATCTCCTGAACCTTGCCGGCCATCAACTGCTCCATTAGCCAGAAGACGGCTTCCTTGTGCTTGGCCCACGCAAGGGACATGTTATCCAAAACCAGAATCGCCTCGTCGTCGCTGCCCGGCGAATACATCCCCGGCATCTGCTTGGGCAACCCCTTTTGCCCGCTCAGGTAGAGTTCCACAAAGCGGTTTTCCTTGCGCGCGGTCTTCAACGCGGCAGCCGCGCCCGCCAAGTCCGCTGACAGGAACCGCTCCAGCACGCGACCCCAGGCAAAGTTGGCCGACGAGTCCTCTTCGTAATCTTTGAGCAGCTTGCGTGCTCCCTCCAGGTTGCCGGTCGCCAGATACAGGCCCAGCAGCGGATCGCGCACGCCCTGGTTGTCGTTTGGATTCAGTTCCAGCATCTTCTCGTAATGCTTTATTGCATCCAGGTTGAGCCCTTCAGCGCGCAACAGGCCGGCCAGTTGCTCCAGAGCGCGCATATAGGGGCGCGTTTCGATCAGGCCCCAGAAGTGACCCTTGTTCTTCTTGATGAACGCGGCGCCCAGCGAGCGCTCACCGGCGGCCACTGCCTTTTTCAGGCCCTCGATCATCTTCCTCGGCGAATCCGATTCAATGCCGGCCAGCACTGCCAGGGCGTCGACGCAATCCGGATCTTTGGCCAGCGCGCGCTTGGCCAGCTTGCGAGCCTGCGCCTCGGTCTCCGCCTCCTGTGCTTCAAAGGCCAGCTCCTGCGCCTCGTACTTTGCATTTGCTTCGGCGTCGCTCAGGCCGTCCAGCACGGATGGAGCGCGCAGCGAGGTCAGCAGGGCATCCAGGTCGCCGGGCTCGATCATGCCGCCGCTCACCATTAGCTTTTCCAACTGTCGCATCATGGCTTCGGTCTCGCCGTGCGGCACAGACTTTTTCTTCCCTGGGGATTTCCTAGCCGGCTTCTTCGTCATTTGGTTCCTCGCAGTCTGGCGGTATTGGGCAGCTCGATCAAAGAAATGCCCGCATATTGGCCAATGTTACCATCAGCGTCATCGGCTCGTCCGGGCAGGGGTCGAAGCCAAGCGCGAGATAGAAACTCCCGGCCTGCTCCGATATGGCGTGGACCACGATGCCGCGCATTCCAATCGCGTCTGCCGCCCGCGCGCTGCCGGGAGGGCTGTTGCGCACCTGGCGCCTTCGTAAGTAAGTCGCGGCGAGCGAACGGCGTCCGAATACACACCCACCCCGCCCCATCTCAAGCAATCAAGGCCAAAACCTGCCCGTGAAGCGGCAGACGGAGACTTGCACCCGGAAGCGGCTCCGGCTTTGGCCGCCTATGCCGATTCGCTTCACATCGTAAGGGGCAATCCTCCCCGGCAGATTTGTGCCCCCATAGAATGAAAACGCTGCGCGGTAGCCCGCGTCTTGCGCCAGCGCTTGCGTCCGGCCGGTGAAGCTGGCCTGGGCTCCGACCGGATAGGCAAGCGCATCGGCCTCGATGCCAAGTTGTTCCTTCAAGATTGCCCGCGACTGCGATAGCTCTTCGAGTTGCCGCGCCGGCTCCAATTGGCTGAGTACATGGTGCGAGTGCGTGTGGGAGCCGATCGCCATGCCGCCGCGAATCATCTCCCGGGCTTCGTCCCAACTCAAGAAGCGCCGCAGCGTTGCGGGCGGGTCATCGCCCTGCGTCGCTTCGGCCAGCTCCCGAATAAAGCGCGCGGCGTCGGCATTCTCAGGCCTTTTGTATAACTTCAAGATAGCTTGCAAGCTCTCCGTCAAGCCGTTGCGATCGATGTCCACCGCGAGATCGGCCGGGTAGCGGAGAGAGAAGGCGCGCCTGCGCGCAGTCTTCACCAGATAGGCAATGTGGTCCCACCAGGGAACCCGAGAGGAACCAACCGTGTCGGTAGCGAGAAAGAAAACGCCCTGCACGCCAAGTGAGCGCAGGATGGGATAGGCGACGGTGTAGTTATCCAGGTACCCATCGTCGAAGGTGATCAGCACGCGGCAGCGGCGCGCCGTTTCTTTGAGAGTGCCGTCGATGAAGGCCAACGCCTCTTCCAGAGTTACCGGCGAAAGACTGCGCTTCAGATAGGAGATTTGGTCGCCGAACTCCTCCGCCGTTGCCGAGAAAACTCCTGGGTCGAAGAGATCTTCATCCGGGTTGCCGACGCGGTGATAGTTCAAAACCAGGAGCGAATCTCGCGCCGGAAGTTGCGAGAGCAGGAAAGAGGCGCCGCTCCAAAGCAACCCCCGCGCCAGCAACTCTCGCTTTCCACCGAAACTGCGACCGCCTGTCATAACTGCCTGATAATAACAGGACGCCGCCGCCGGGCCGAGCGTCGCACATCGGTCCAAAAAAGCCTGCCCGCGCCTCGAACGGTGGGCGGGCAGTCTTCAGTTTTGAGCCGCGTTGTGGCGTCACTCCTTGGCGGCGGTG
>JBEKCX010000323.1:0-3605 GCA_050014655.1 Occallatibacter sp.
CAAGTTAAGGCGAAAAACGTGATCCTGGCAACGGGGTCGGAGGCCAAGATGCTGCCTGGGCTCGCGGCGGACAGCAGCATTCTGACCAATATCGAGATTCTCGCCATGGACCGGGTTCCCAGGTCGCTGGTGGTGATCGGAGCGGGCGCGGTGGGCGTGGAGTTTGCCTCCATCTTCCGCAGCTTCGGAACGGAAGTTACGATCCTGGAGTTTCTGCCGCGCGTGGTTCCCGTCGAAGACGAAGAGGTTTCAAAGGAGCTGGCGCGGCTCTTCAAGAAGCGCGGCATCGACGTGAACACCGGCGCCAAAGTCGAGAAGGTTGAGAAGACCGAAGGCAGTGTGATCGCAACTTTCATCGACTCGAACGGCAAGGCGCAGGTGAAAGAAGCCGAAAAGGTTCTGGTGGCCGTGGGGCGCGCGGGGCGAACGGATAACATCGGCCTTGAGAAGACCCGCATCGAGTTGGAGCGCGGACTTATCAAAGTGAGCGAGGCGCAGGAGACGGCGGAGCCGGGAGTCTTTGCCATCGGCGACATCGTGGCCGGGCTGCCGCAACTGGCGCATTTGGGCGCGATGAGCGGAATGGTGGCCGCGGCGAAGATTGCCGGAAGGAAGTTCCGCCCGGTGCGCCGCGACCGCATCCCCGGCTGCACCTACTGCGAGCCGCAGATCGGCTCGGTGGGCCTGACCGAAGCCCAGGCCAGGGAAAAGGGTTACGAAGTGAAGGTGGGCAAGTTTCCTTTTGCGGGCAACTCGAAGGCGACGATTCTGGGCAGTCACGACGGCTTCGTCAAGATCGTCTCCGACGCAAAGTACGGCGAGATTCTCGGCGTGCACATCCTTGGTCCGCAGGCCACGGAGCTGATTGCCGAGGCGGTTGCCGTGCTGGAGCTGGAAGGCACGGTCGAGGAGCTGATGTTCACCATTCACGCGCATCCCACGCTGGCCGAGTCGCTGCTGGACGCGTATGGCGCGGTGGAGGGAATGGCGATCAACGCGTAAGGAGCGGCTTGTTACTTTAGCAGTTTCGGGTCAAGTGTCAACAAGACGTTGGGTGCCCCATCCTTGAATCGCTTTTTGATTCAAGGGTGGGAGAGCACAAATCTCAATTTGAACCGTAAACAGTCAGGCCGAAAATGGTCTGGCGGCTGCAAGCGGCCCTCAGGCCGCCCGCTCGCCCCCCACCGACCGCACCCGGAAGCGCTTCATCTGAATCGAAAGCGTCTGCTCGATCTTACGCAGCTCGCCCCGCTCCGCCGGTCCGGCAAAGGTTGAGGCCACGCCGTGCGCCGAAGCACGCCCCGTGCGCCCAACCCGGTGGACAAAGTCCTCCGCCACCTTGGGCAGATCGAAGTTGATCACGTGCGCCACATTGGCCACGTCGATGCCGCGGGCGGCCACGTCGGTGGCCACCAGCACGCGGTGATGGCCCTCGGAGAAGCTGCGCAGCGCCGCGTTCCGCTGCGACTGCGAGCGGTCGCCGTGGATCTGCGTCGCCGACCAGCCCGAGCGGCTGAGCCGCCGCGCCACGCGATCCGCTCCATGCTTGGTGCGCACAAAGACCAGAAAGCTGCCCGTCTCGGCGCCCAGCAGGTGCTCGAGCAGCTCCTGCTTCTTGTCCGGCTCCACTTCAAAGGTGCGCAGCTCCACGTTCTCCGCGGGCTTCAGCACCGAGCCGATCTCGACCCGGACGGGGTCGTTCAGATACTTGCGCGCCACTTCCTTCACTGGCCCTTCGAGCGTGGCCGAGTAGCACAGCGTCTGCCGCGCCTGGGGCAGCGTGGCCGCGATGCGCGCAATCACCGGCTGGAAGCCCATATCGAGCATCCGGTCCACTTCGTCGAGAACCAGGATCTTCACCCCGTCCAGCCGCACCAGCCGGCGCTTGATGTAGTCCTCAAGCCGTCCGGGCGTGGCCACAATCAGCCGCGCGCCGCGGCGAATGGCATCCAGTTGCGGCCCTTCCGCCAGCCCGCCCACCACCAGGGCCACAGTCTGCGAAGAGCGGGATCGAATGGCGCGAAAGGCCGCTTCCACCTGCATGGCCAGCTCGCGTGTGGGCAGCAGAATCAGCGCCTGCGCGGGGTCGCTCCGCGCTTCTGTCTTTTGGAGCAGCTCGACGATGGGGATGAGGAAGCCGAGCGTCTTGCCCGTCCCGGTCTGCGCCGTGGCCAGCACGTCGCGGCCCGCGAGAGCCGGCGGAATGCAGCCCATCTGCACCGGGGTGGGGATTTCAAATTTGTTTGCGTCAAGCCGCGCCATCAAAGCGGGCGAAAGAGAAAACTGAGAAAACTGTGTCGTCAAAATACGTTTGCTTTCCTATGGATTCCGCGAGCCGCCAGTTTCCCTGGGGCCTGCAATCGGAATCGGTCGTGAGGCGCGCGAATCCTATTCGGGCGCACGCCTGCTTATCGATATGCGTAGGGGAGAACCAACCACGTCCCTGGGACTGGCCTTAGAGCATTCAAGGAGAGAACACCCGAGGCCCGGAGCTGCCACACGCTACTTCACTGCCAGACGGCTCACTGCCGGCCGGCTACCCGCTCCTGCGCAATCGATCTTCGATCGCACTCCCCGGTTTCGTTCAAGCGAATCCAACTCGCCAATCCATTCAAGGAGGCCGGGATGCTCGAACCCTTGCCGTGGACCGTCTTCACAGTCCAATGCAAGCTCCCGAGGTAGGGAGAATTCTGGGTCACGCTGTAATGGTCTTGGGGAAATCTGTGCAAGGCAACGTTGCCTTCAGAAGGCAATCCGCCGCTCACGGCCAAATCACTGAGCGCAACTACAGTGTAGCACGGTTTCGATTTTCCCTCGCCCAGCGTCTTACTCTCGTCCTTCCAGCCGCGCGGAGATCGATGCCCTGGTGACAGCGACAATCACCCGAGGGCGCACGCTATGGTCGGGAATCTCTGAGGCCTGATACGCACCGCTGCCCCTAAGCGGGCAACTGTTTCTGGCGAAGAAAGCCTATGGGAATCTGGGTAAGCACAAACAACACAAGAGCATATTGCCAAGCAAGCGCGTTAAGCAGAACAAGCGATCCACATAGGATCATCGGAACAAGGATTGACAGACCAAAGACCCACGGCGATAAACCGGCGTTACGCGAACGACTCCCCGCGCACTGAATCCACTCGCCGATTACCAGGAGTGAGATAACCTCAGCGATGGCTGAAACATAGCCTTTGCCGGTCTTTAGATAGAGGGCAGTGAGCCCGCCATATAAGAGAGCGCTTACCAATAGATGAATCAAATATTCGGAGCGTCCGACGGTTTCGGCCCGGCCAAATATGAATGGCTTCATTCCCTGTCTCCACCACTTACTTGTGAAACCCGCCCCATCCGCGCATCCTGGAAGCCGAGCCGCCGCTTCAACACCAGAATTTCATCGATCTTGCTGTCCGGAATGAAGCTGAGCGGCCTGCCGGTCTGCTGCGCGATCAGGAATGTCTTGCAATAGTTCTCGAAGGTTTCCACAAGCCATTCGGCATGGGTCACTGTATCGGCCCAGCAGACGACACTGTGGTTCGAGAGCAGAATCGCATTGTGGTCCTGGACAAAGGGCAGCACCGTCTCGGCAAAGGCCTGCGTGCCGGGGGTCT
>JBEKCX010000324.1:0-3587 GCA_050014655.1 Occallatibacter sp.
AATCGACAGCCGGCCCACCAGCACATAGTGGCTGTCCGAACCTTTCTTATAGATGAGCGGCTTGTAGAGGTCATAGGTCCAGACGGTGGAGAAGGCGCTTACGTTTCCGGCCATGCCGCTCATAAAGCCGGCGATCAGCGCGGTGATTCCCAGGCCCAGCAGGCCGGGACCGAGGTAGCGGACCATCATCAGCGGCAGCACCTCGTTATAGCTGTGCAAATCGGACTGCGGCCCCCCCTTCTGGTCAAGGACATCCTGCTGGACCACAGGTGAAAGCGATGTCTGCCTCAACAGCGGAGCGCAATCGGCAGATATGGGAACGCAGGCCTTCCATGTGTCCTGCGGAATCAGTTGCATGCGGCTGCCGTCGGGATTCTGCAGGAGCACCAGGCCGAGCAGGCCGGGCAGGATGACGATGAACGGAACCGCCATCTTGAAGAACGACCCAATGATGGGAGCCATCCTGGCGGCGCGCAGGTTATGCGCAGCCAGAACGCGCTGCACCACCAGGAAATCGGTGCACCAGTAGCCGAAGCTGATCGCAAATCCCAGGCCGAAGACGATCCCGGTCCAGTGCACTCCCATGGGGTTGTCGGCAAAATGGCCGGTATCGCGCCACAGGTGGAAGTAACTGTCGGAGTGCATGTTGGCGATGATCTTGTCCTTCAGCCCGTTCACTCCGCCGGCCTGGATCATGCCCAGCACGGGCACCAGGAGCGCGCCGCCCCAGATAAGCACGAATTGCAACACTTCGTTGAAGATGGCAGAGCGCAACCCGCCCAGGGCAACGTACAGCGTAACCGCAAAGGCCGAGACCAGGATGCTGAAGGTGTAGCTCCAGCCCAGAACAACCTTCATCACCACGGCCATGGCGAACATGTTCACGCCGCTCATGAGGATCATCTCCAGGGCGAAGGAGCAGGCGGCCAGGACGCGGGCGTGCTCGCCGTAGCGCAGGAACAGGTAGCCGGGGACCGAGTGGGTCTTCGACACGTAGTAGAAGGGCATCATCACCAGGCCGAGAAAGAGCATGGCGGGGATGGCGCCGATCCAGTACCAGTGGGTGGCCAGAATGCCGTACTGGTAGGCCGAGCCGGCCCAGCCCATCAGCTCCAGCGAGCCGAGGTTGGCGGAGACAAAGCTCAGCCCGGCGATCCAGGCAGTCATCTGACGGCCAGCCATGAAGAACTCTTCGCCGGTGTTGGTCCGGCCCCGGAGGTAGAAGCCGATCCAGATGACCATGGCGAAGTAAAGGGCAATTACGGCGACATCCCACGAGCCCAAACGCGCCAGAGGCGCTGCGCTGAAGGCCAGGGATGAGGGCATGGAGCCGAAAAAGCCGGCGGCGAGGCAGGCTGGAACCAATCCGAACATTGGGTCACCTGAAGGGAGTCTAATTCGTCCGCGGAGCTTGCGGACTTTCGCCCATAAGTAAATGGGTTTACTGCAACCCTTGTCAAGCGGCGAGCGGCCGCGGCGGGGAGAACTCGGGTACGGCCTGGCGCCTGGGGCAGTGCGGAACGCCAGGAGATACAGGCGCATCCGCGGAGAACGCATGAAAGCAATCGGGGCTACGGGTGAGTCTGGCTGCCGGCAACGACCTCCAGCCCATGCTTGAGGAGGGCAACGATGGAGTCCAGGCTCTCTTCTGCCCCGCGCCGGCTGCCGGGCAGGTTGACCATAAGCGTGCTTCCCTTCAGGCCAGTTACTCCCCGCGAGAGCCATGCGAAGGGATTGCGCTCCGCGCCATAAGCGCGCATCGCCTCGGCCAGTCCGGGGGCTTCCCGATCGATCACCCGGCGCGTGGCCTCGGGTGTGCGGTCGCGGGGGCCGAGTCCGGTGCCGCCCACGGTCAGCACCAGGGCCGCGCCCTGTCCGCTCAATTGCTCTAGCTTGGCTGCGATCGCGTCTTCGTCGTCCGGCGCCAGCCCGGTCCAGATTTCGGCTCCATCCCAATGCCGCCTGAGCACGGCAACCACGGCCGGACCCGCGGTGTCGTTGAGCAGGCCCTGCGAGCAGCGGTCGGAGATAGTGAGGACGGCAAGCAACATGAAACGATTGTAGAACCGCGCGGCCCTGAAGGCCTCAGCCGGCACTCGCATTGAAAGAAGCGTCAAAGCCGACCGCAACGCAGCTCGACCGCGGCCTGAGCCGCGCGCCTGCGTGTGGTAGATTCAAGGAGACAGGCCGCACGCCGGAGAGATGGCCGAGTGGTTTAAGGCGCACGCTTGGAAAGCGTGTGTACTTTAACGAGTACCGTGGGTTCGAATCCCACTCTCTCCGCCAGGAACCCTTCCAAGAACATCCAAAGACATCCAATAGAAAGACGTAAAGCCTAGCAATTGCTAGGCTTTACGTCTTCCTGCGTCCAAATGCATCCAGGTGCAGCCGTGTTTTGGCGGGTGTACTTTTGGGTGTATTCTGTTTTTGAATTGGGTGTACTTTTCATAAACGGGGAGGAATGGCATGGCCGGACTGACTGATACGGAGATCAAAAGGGCTAAAGCGGCGGAAAAAGCCTACAGCATGGGCGATGGAGGCGGACTGTACCTCTGGGTCAAGCCGACCGGCGGGAAACTCTGGCGCTGGTCCTATCGGTATGAGGGCAAGGAAAAGCTGATGTCCCTCGGCAAATATCCAGATGTTCCCCTGGCGCTGGCCCGTGAACGCCACACCGAGGCCCGCAAGCTGCTGGCGACCGGCGTTGACCCGATGGCGCAGCGGAAGGCCGAGAAGACCGCTGAGAAAATCGCGGTCGAGAATTCCTTCCAGAGCGTAACCGCACAATGGCTGGAGCATTGGCAGGAGGGGAAAAGCCCCCGCCACGTGGACTCGGTCCGGCGGCGCATGGCGTCCGATATTCTGCCCTGCTTAGGAGCGCGTCCCATTGCCGAGATCGAGGCACCGGAATTGGTGGCGATGGCCAACGCAATTCAGGATCGCGGCGCACTGGATATTGCCAAGCGTGCTCTGGAGACAGTGGGGCAGGTTTTTCGCTACGGTATCGCCCACGGATATGCCAAGCGCAACCCGGCCACTGAGATTCGCCCCAGCGACATTCTGAAATCCTCGCCGAAAATCAACTATGCCCGCATTGATGCCAAAGAGCTGCCAACCCTGCTCAGACGCATCGAGGTCTATCAGGGAAAGCAGGTCACACGGTTGGCAATGAAGCTGATGTCCATGACTTTTGTGCGCACCACCGAATTGATCGAAGCGAAGTGGACGGAATTTGACCTGGAGAATGCCCGCTGGGACATACCCGCCGAGCGGATGAAGATGCGGACGCCGCATATTGTGCCGCTGGCAAGGCAGGCTCTGGAAGTGCTGGAGATGTTGCGCGATTTCACTGGAAGCGACGAATGGCTTTTCCCCGGCGACCTCAACCCGGCCCATCCGATGAGTAACAACACCATTCTGGCAGCATTAAAGCGAATGGGCTACAAAGGGCGCATGACCGGCCACGGTTTCCGGGGTTTGGCGTCCACCATACTGCATGAGCAGGGATACGCGCATGACCATATCGAGTTGCAGCTTGCTCACGCTCCCCGGAATGCGGTGAGCGCGGCATACAACCATGCTCTCTA
>JBEKCX010000325.1:0-3585 GCA_050014655.1 Occallatibacter sp.
CGGAGGCGTGCTGGTCAACACCTGGAACTGATCCACGGAATCCAAATCCATGGCTTCCGAGACCAGCCGGTTGTCGCCCTGCTGGCTGACTGTTTCGGCCGGCATGCCATCCACATAAAGCTGGCCCAGATAACTTCCCGTTCCGCCGATGACGGGCAGGCGAGCCCCGGTCTGCGATCCCGGCGTGAGGGTTCCGAATGCCGTTGGGTCGCGCTGATTGCCGCTGTTCATCTGCACCGGCAGGTTCGAGTAATCGGTGTTCTCCATGGTGAGGCCCAGAGTTGCGTTCTCGGTCTCCAACTGGGGTGGCGCCGCGGTTACAATCATGGTCTGCGTAGTGGCGCCAACGGCCAGCACGGGATTGAACCCCAGCGTCTGAAGGGCGTCCAGAACCACGTTCTCCTGCACCAGCGTCTTGAAATCGGTAGCTGTCACCTTGATGCTGTAGGTGCCCGGCAACAGAGGAGAGAGGACGTAGTAGCCCGCGGACGACGAAGTGCGCGTTGTGGCTATGTTCGTGGCAACGTTCGTTGCCGTGACTTTGGCGTTGGGGATGACCGCGCCGGTCTGATCCTTGACCGTGCCCACGATGGCACCTTCGCCAGATGTTTGCGCCGCGGCCTGCGTGGCCGCCCATCCCAGGCAAATCACCAGCCCGAGCAGGATTGCTAGTGCGTTTGCCCAGCTTCCGCTGCGCTTGCGCCTGACATTCATTGTGTCGGCAAATTCATTTGTTTTCATATATCCGCTTGGAAAGCCTCCCTGAGTGAGTGTGGGTTGTACAGCGTCCTGAACAGAACTCAAGCCTCCCGTTTGAGCGAGGTTCAAGCCTACGGTCCGACCACCGCGAAAACTTAGTTCATTTGAGGTACGAATGTCAATAGAAAAATTATTTATTCTCCTGCAACTAAGGTCGCATTGCTGGTCACCGAGGCGCTTCCTCCCCAAGAGCCCGCCGAATCATCGGCTTTCTGCCTTGCGCGACGGGGCGAGCAGCCGCACCCCGGCTCGTGAAGCTATTCTTATAAAAAGACTTACGAAAGCCAGCCTTGAGAAGCGCCTGGCCGGTCAGGCAGAGGGGCAACCCTGAGCCCGGCCGGCAAATCCGCTTCAGAATGCGCGTGCAAGGTCCGAAGATCCGCTGGCAACCGCCGTGAGCCGGGCCTCGCCCCCGGCCAGACCAGCGGCCGAGGCATGAACGCGGATGCCCCCCGAGGAAGCCGTTGCCCGAAGAATTGCGATCATCCGCCCCCCGTACAGACGATGATGCGCAAGCAGGAAAGACTCGTGGTCCGTGTTGCTGCCGTTGTCGGTGGCGGCGATTACCGCTGGACCCGAGACCCTGAACTGGACCTCACTGGCCGCCGCCGGATCGGACTCCGGCAGCGGCACGCCGGCATCGTCCACTACGGTTGCGACAATGGTCACCGCATCATCGCCGCTCGGAGAGAGAGTGGTCCGCTCCGGGAAGAGCACGATACGGGCGGCCCTTCCCGCAGTGCGCAGTTCGTCTTCGGCCACCGCTGCGCCCCGGTTATAAGCCACAGCTCTCAGGGAGCCGGGCTCGTAGAGCACGTCCCAGGCGAGAGGAGAAGCGTCCGGGTGCTGCTTCTGGCGGCCCAGCGAGTGGCCGTTCAAAAGCAGTTCCACCTCTTCGCAATTGCTGTAGACCTCGACCGATTCGGTGTGGCCGGCGGCGTTCTGGGGTGTCCAATCCGAGTACAGAGCTCCGGCAGCGGCCGGCTCGTGACCGGGGTTCATGGCAGGTTGCTCCGTGGCGGCAACGCGCCGTCCGATGTGCACATTGGGCGCTGAGGCCCACCAGCTCTGCCGCTCCCATGCGCGCGGATAAGGCTGGCCGGTGCGGTCCAACAGCCCATTCGGCCGGCTGATATTCGGCCATTTCCCAGCCTCTCCAAGGTAGTCGATCCCCAGCCACAGGAACTGCCCGGAGTAGGGCGGATTATCGCGCAGGGCCAGCCATGCCTTGCGATCGTGGTTGTTCTCCGTTCCAAGAATCTTGCGCGACGGCCTTTGCGCGTGGGCTGCCAGTAACTCGTTTTCACGATAGTTCTGTCCCACCACGTCGAGCATGTCGGCCAGTCCATCCTCGTAGTCGTGGCTCACATTGGGACGAAAGAGGGCCTGCGTCACCGGACGCGACGGATCGTTTTCGTGGAAGATCGCGAGCAGCTTTGCGAGGATGCCCTTCGCCAGTTCGGCTTGGGGCGTGTCGCGGATCTCGTTGCCGGCGCTCCAGAGGATGATGCTGGGATGATTGCGGTCGCGCCGCACGGTATCGCGGGCGTCGATCGACGACCATTGCTCGAAATCGAGGTGGTAGTCGTAGGGGTTCTTGCCCACCGTCCAGCAATCGAACATCTCCTCCATCACAACGAAGCCCATGCGGTCGCACAGATCGAGAAACTCCGGCGAGGGTGGATTGTGCGCGATGCGGATGGCATTCACGCCCAGGGCGCGCAATGCCGCGAGCCGGCGCTCCCAGATTGCGGTGGGTACGGCGATGCCAACTGCGCCGCCGTCCGCGTGCAGCCCGACGCCTTTGATCTTGAAGTTGCGCCCATTGAGCCAGAAGCCCGTGGCGGCATCGAAATGAAACTCGCGAATGCCGAACTGGACCTGCTCATCGTCCGAAGCGATTGTGCGTTTGGCGGCTGCCGTGCCGGTCCTGACGCGCACCACAGCGCGATAGAGCGACTGATGGTCGATCTCCCAAAGCTGCGGCGAGGGGACAGATAACTCTGCCGCGAAAACCGCGCGCTCGCCCTTCGCGATCGTCTGCTCCGGAGTCACGACGGAGCCTGCTGGATGCCCGTCCGGCGCGGCCAGAGTTACCTCCAGCGCGGCTTTTTGCGGTGCGTCGGATTCGTTGACCGCCGTGCTTTCAACGCGAACTGTGGCCTTGCCAGCGGCAACCTCCGGCGTGGTAACAAACGTGCTCCACGGCTCCAGATGCACATCCCGCATGAGAACCAGCCGGACTGGGCGATAGATGCCCCCGCCCTCGTACCATCGCGAGGCAGGCTGCTGGGACGTGTCGCAGCGGACGGCAATCACATTGTGCGCGGACAGCCCGAACTTCACATGACCGGTAAGTTCGTAAAAGAAGCTCACGTAGCCGTTCGGCCGATGTCCGAGATGAATGCCGTTGATCCAAACGTCGCTGTTGGCCATTACTCCATCGAACGCGATATAAACATGGCGATGGGCGTCCTTGGCGGGCAGAGAGAAACTCTTCCGGTACCAGGCGATTCCAGTCGGGAAAAAGCCTCCGGCGGGACCGCTGGGATTCTTCTCGTCGACAGGGCCGGCAATGCTCCAATCATGCGGCACGGTGACCGCGCGCCAGCCTGAATCGTCCAGCCCGGCCTCTTCGCCATGAACCTGCTCCCCTTGGAAGAACTTCCAGCCGCTATTGAAATCGACGATAACGCGCGCCTGCGCAGCCGCGGTGAACGGAGCAAAAGTCGAGAACGCGAGCGCTGCAAACAAGAAGGCCCGATTGAGATTCATCATGGAAAACACTCCTGCTCCGGTTCCAGGAATACTATAACCCTTTCAAAT
>JBEKCX010000326.1:0-3573 GCA_050014655.1 Occallatibacter sp.
CGGACGCGGACCGAGCGGCTGATTCATCAGCTCAATCTGGGCCATATCCGCACCACGCTTGGCGATGCGCTCTCCGGCGGCGAGCGGCGGCGGGTTGAGATCGCGCGCTCCCTGTGCATCCAGCCCAACTTCATCCTGCTCGACGAGCCTTTCAGCGGCATCGATCCCATCGCCGTGCTGGAGTTGCAGAAGATCATCTTCGATCTGAAGGCCAGCGGCATTGGAGTTCTGGTCACCGACCACAACGTGCGCGAGACGCTGAGCGTGACCGACCGGGCTTACATCATTGCCGAGGGGCGGATCTTCTTTTCCGGGACGCCGCATGAGCTGGGCAACAATGTGGACGTGCGGCGTCTCTACCTGGGCGAGGGATTTTCGCTCGGCTGATGGGGGCGGCGCGGGGGGTCCGGCTGGGCGTTTTCGAGGGGGCGCACCGGAGCTTGGGCATTGTCAATGCGCCAATCGGGCCAGGCAGGCGCCGGGATTCCCGGTGGAGGTTCGCCTGGCGATCACTGCCCGTACCGGCGTGCGGCGCGAAGCGAGTCGATTTGACCTTCAGCGCATTTCTTGCGCGGTTACACTTACAATGATTCAGACGGGGAATGAGTTCCATTTATGGCGCTGATGCAACCCAAATTGAGCCTGAAGGTGGCGCAACGCCAGATACTGACTCCTGGCCTGATGCAGATGGTGAGCGTATTGGCGCTCAACAAGGTCGAGCTGAAGGAGATGA
Source organism: Occallatibacter sp. (assembly GCA_050014655.1). Classification (GTDB taxonomy): domain Bacteria; phylum Acidobacteriota; class Terriglobia; order Terriglobales; family Acidobacteriaceae; genus Telmatobacter. Next base: position 734 of record JBEKCX010000326.1, read on the forward strand.
TCGATGCCGAGATGGTGGAGAATCCCGTCCTGGAAGAGATCGACGAATCGGTTCCCATGCTGGATCAGGTTGCGGGCCGCGAGGAGAAGCTGGCGCGGGCAGTGGAGGAGCCGCCGGCCCCACCCAAGGATTCCTTTGAAGAGGTCGATTTCGGATCGTACTTCCGGGACTATCTGGACCCCGGCTATCGCACCCAGGTGGAGTATGACGACAGCGAGCGACCCTCGTTTGAGCAGTTCCTCTCCCAGCCTACGACTCTCGCCGATCACCTGGCGTGGCAGTTGGGATCTCTGACCCTGGACCCGCAGCTTCATGAGGCGGTGGAGTTCGTAATCGGCAATCTGGATGAGGATGGTTACCTGGCCGCCAGCGAGGTAGAGCTGGCCGCTGCATTGATCCAGGCCGCCAAGGAAGAAGGCCGGGAGCAGGAAGAGGCGGCGGCCGTCCAGGTGGTTCGGCACGCCATCGACCTGGTGCAGCATCTTGACCCTGCCGGAGTCGGCGCCAGGGATCTGCGCGAGTGCCTCCTGATTCAGATCGCGGCCCACCAGCATGAGTTCGCCCTGTTGTATGCCCGGCAGGCGGCCGATGCGGCAAACGGAGCCGACGATCCGCATCGCGGCTTTCGCGCCGAAGCCGAAGCGCGGCTTGAGGAGCGGCGGCGCAGCATGGAAGTGGCAGCGGTGATTGTGGAACATCACCTGCAACTGCTGCAAAAGCGGGATCTGAAGGATCTGGCGCGGGTGGCGCACATCACTCCGGCGGAGGCCGAAGCCGGTTTGGAGTTCATTCGCACGCTGGACCCCCGGCCCGGCCGCCAGTACAACCGCGAGCAGGCGAGGCTGATCGAACCCGATGTGGTGTTCGTCAAGCGGGGCGCCGAGTGGGCTGTTTCAATGAACGAGGAGGACCTGCCCAGTCTGCGGCTCAGCCAGCACTACCGTCGGATGCTGGTTTCTGAGGAGACCGACAAAGAGGTCAAGGATTACGTGAAGGAGCGCTTCCGCTCCGCGATGCAACTGATGCGCAACATCGCCCAGCGCAAGAGCACGATTCTGCGCACCTGCGAGGTGATTGTGCGCCGCCAGAAAGAGTTTCTCGAACGGGGCGTCGAGGCTCTGCGTCCCATGATGATCAAGGAAGTGGCCGAGGAGATCGGTGTTCACCCCTCGACGGTGAGCCGCGCCGTGGCTAACAAGTATGCCCACACCCCGCAGGGAGTGATCGAGCTGCGTTTTTTCTTCTCCGAGGGGGCGAACGGGCCGGAGGGCGCCGACACGCCGTTGCTGGTGCTCAAGCGCAAGGTGCGCAAGCTGATCGAGGAGGAGGATGCGCGCCATCCGCTGACCGACGACCAGTTGGCCGCGATCCTCGGCGCCCAGGGCATCCGGCTCACTCGCCGCACGGTGGCCAAGTATCGCGAGGATATGAATATCCCTTCCACCCACCATCGGCGCCGCAGCGACGGGTAGGGCGGGATGGTTGTCAGTTGCCGGCGACCCGCAAATTGCATCAACCTTCTGGGAGAGTGCGCTTGACAGTCCTCCAGCCCTGCAAACATTCCGACTGAGAACTGACCACTGACCACTGACCGCTGAGAACTGACAACTGGCAACTGATGGCTATACAATCCGAACTTCCCCGGCAGGAAGGCCCAGCTGGGAGAACGAGGAGCGGAGGCTGACCATGGAAGTGGAGTACACCGCCAGAAACGTGAAGATCTCCAAAGCGCTGCGCGCGCAGGCCGAGGAGGGGATGGAACGTATTGCCCGCACTCTGGGCAAAACCGCGCGCGCCAGCATTACCTTCGGCGTGCAGAGGCATGAGCAGATTGTGGAGGTGACCGTGCAGGCGCGGTTGCAGACGATTGCAGCCGCGGGCAGGGCCGCCACCCTGGATGCGGCGCTTCGGCAGGCGATGGAGCACGCCGAGAACCAGGCGCGCCGCTATCGCGACCGGCAGTTGGTGCGCAAGCGTCTGCCCAACGGAGAGAAGGTGCTGACCGCGCCTCCGGTTGCCCGGCCCAAGGCTCGTCGAGCCCAGCCGGAAGCCGGCGAGGGCAAGCCGGCCCGCGCAAAGGCCAGTGCGTCGATCGCTGTCCACTCCTTTCCCAACCGCGCCACGGTCGTCGAGCCGCACATTCTCAAAAGCAGCGAAGCGGTCTCGCTGACTCCCATGACCATCGAGGAGGCTGTGAAGGACGCGGAATTCCGCGATCGCGACCTTCTGATCTTCCGCAATCCAGCCGGAGAGATGTTCGTGCTCCACCGCCGCCGCGACGGGCAGATGGAGCTGGTGGAGATGCCTCAGACCCTGTTTTGAATTCCCAACCGGAGTGCGGCCCCGTCCGTGTGCCATGCTCGCGGCTCGCACGCCCTGCGAACGGGAACACAATGGAACGCGCCAGGACGAGGCGCCGCGCTCTGAAGTGCGCTGCTCAGCCATCGAAAGAATGCGCCGGGAGCCTGGGGATGGCTCATGGTGTAGCATGTTGGCCATGACCACTTTAGAACCTGAGCCCCAGGCTAGCTCGCCGCGGAAAAAGCCAAGACGCGCCAAGTCCTTGAAGAAGCCGGCAAAGGAACTGGTCATCTTGACCGGAATCTCCGGCGCGGGCAAGGCATCGGCGCTCAAGGCATTTGAGGATCTGGGCTTTCACTGCGTAGACAACCTGCCGATCGAGCTCTTGCCCGATTTTGCCCGGCTGGTGGAAAAGTCCGCTGAAGTGGAGCGAGCAGCCATTGTGGTTGACGTGCGCGAGGGAACCACGCTGGACCGCCTGCCGGAGATCCTGAAAGGCGTGAAGACGCGGCTCTCCACGCGCGTGGTCTTTTTGGATG
>JBEKCX010000327.1:0-3570 GCA_050014655.1 Occallatibacter sp.
TTCCGCGAGGCGAAGAAATGGCCGCGCGTGCCCGACGATCCGGCCGTGGGACGCGCCTTCGGTTGGATCAATGCCGGGCAATGGATTGCCGTCGGCGCGGTGGCCTTCACGCTGGCCAGGCTGCGCCTCGACGCCTACATCCCGTCGGCCATCACCGCCATCGTGGGGCTGCACATGTTCCCGTTGGGGCGGATCTTCCGCTATCCGGCGCACTATCGTGCAGGAGCCATCATGCTGGCCTGGGCCGTGGCCAGCGTCGTATTTGTGCCCGTCGCAGATTTGCAGAGTATTGCGGCGTTGGGAACGGGCATGATCCTCTGGTGCAGCGCGGTCGTCACGCTGGTGCTGGCTTTTCGCGCCGCGCGCCGGCCGGCTGAGCCGCTGGCTTGCTAACTCCGCTCTCCGGCAAGGCTCTTCCGCACCCGCTCCATGATGCCCAGGTAGTAGGCGAGGTTGTGGATGGTGTTCAGCGTTCCCGAAAGCGGCTCGCCGGCCTGCATCAGGTGGCGCAGGTAGGCGCGCGAGTAGCGCCGGCAGACCACACACGTGCAAGCGGGGTCGGGCGGGCTCTCGTCTTCGGCATAGCGTTTGCCTTTGATGTTCAGCCGCCCCTCGCTGGTGAAGAGCAGCCCGTGGCGCGCGGCGCGGGTGGGCAGCACGCAGTCCATCATGTCCACGCCCATGCGCGCGTACTGCTCGATCTCGTCCGGGTAGCCCACGCCCATCAAGTAACGGGGCTTGCCGGCGGGCAGCAGCGGCAGCACTTCGGCGATGGTCTCCTGCGTGAGGGCGCGAGGCTCGCCCACGCTCAGGCCGCCGATGGCGTAGCCGTCGAAGTCCATCTCGACGAGCCGCTCCGCGCTTTCGCGGCGCAGATCGCGGAAGGTTCCGCCCTGAACGATGCCGAAGAGAGACTGGGTGCGGGGTTCATTCCCAGATCCCCAAGTGCGAGGAACCTCCACCCCACGGACGAGAGCCTGTCCGCGGGGATCCTCGGCCTGGGGCACCCCGCCTTCCCAGGTCCCCGAGTGCGAGGGACCTCCGCCCCACGGACAAAAGCCTGTCCGTGGGGACCCCGGACCTGGGGCACCCGACCATACGACTTCGTCGCAATGGGCGCGAAAGTGATCGAGCGAGCGCCGCGCCCAGGCCATGGTGAGCCGCAGGCTCTCTTCCGCGCGGCTGCGTTCAGCAGGGTACTCGGTGCACTCGTCGAAGGCCATGCAAACGTCAGCGCCGAGAGCGATTTGCACGTCCATGGAGTGCTCGGGCGTGAAGAAATGGCTGCTGCCGTCGAGGTGCGAGCGGAAGCGCACGCCCTCGTCCGTGACCCGCCGCATCCCGCTCAGGCTGAAGACCTGAAAGCCGCCGGAGTCGGTGAGCAGGGCGCGCGGCCAGCTCATGAAGCGGTGCAGCCCGCCCATGCGTCGGATGGCCTCGTGGCCGGGGCGCAGGTAGAGGTGGTAGGTATTGCCCAGGATCAGCTCCGCGCCCAGGGTCTCCAGCACGTCTTGCGGTACGGCCTTGACCGTCCCGGCGGTGCCCACCGGCATGAAGACCGGCGTTTGGACGGCACGGTGAGGCAGGCGAAGCTCGCCCCGCCGTCCGCCCGCTTCGGTCGCCGCAAGTACATTGAATTCGAGGGCCACCAGACGATTTTACCGGCTGACCCAGGCATTGCTTTGGAGCCGGACGACAGTTGCGATTTCGTTTCTTGAGCCCCCGAGCAAGCTGGGTGCCCCAGGTCTCGACTTTGAGACCTGGGATACCACCAACTGTGCGACCGTTTCCCCGCAACTGGAGACAAAAGCCTCAGGCGCAATCTCGTTGAGGGGCACCAGCACGAAGGCGCGCTCGGCGAGGCGTGGATGGGGAATCTCAAGGCCCGGCTCGCTGATTTCGAGGTCGCCGAAGAGCAGAATGTCCAGGTCCAGAGTTCGGGGTCCGTTCGCGAAGCTCGCCGCGCGGTCGCGTCCAAACTCCCGCTCGATGGCCAGCAGCCCATCCAGCAACTCCCGCGGGGCCAGATCGGTCTCAAGCGCCGCCACGGCATTCACAAAGCGCGGCTGCTCGACGAAGCCCACCGGCTCGGTCAGGTACAGCGAAGACCGGCGAGTCACGCGCCCCAGCGATTCGAGGCGCAAAGCCGCGGCGGAGAGCGTAGCCTCCGGGGTTCCCGCCCAACTGGCCAGATTTCCGCCCATTCCGATGTACGCTGTCCGCATCTTCTCCAGACTATCGCGGAAGGCAGAGATATGGCATCGGGCCAAGAAAGCTCCTCATGAGCTGCGAAATCGTCTACCAGTTGGGCGACGAGCCATCCGGGGAGCGGCGTAGTTGTTAAAGTGGATGCAGCGCCGATTCGCGGCGCGCTCTGGATGGCTCGGCAGGCGGAGACCAGAGCAACCGGAGTCCCAATGAAGAGTTATCGCATTCTTGTTGCGCTGATGTTACTCGCGGGAATGACAGGCAGGTCGTTTGCGGCCGCGCGTGCCGAAGAGCGGCCCTGGTCGGAGCGCGCGGCAAACGCGGCCATTGAGCGCTGGCCGGATGGCCGCTTTGCGCCCGCCGGAGCGCGCTGGGTGTGGAACTACGAGCTGGGCACGCTGCTGGAAGGAGTGGATACCGTGTGGCTGAACAGCGCCGATCCGCGCTACTACAATTACATGAAGAGTTCGGTCGATCAGTTTGTAACTCCCGACGGCTCCATCCCCACCTTCAAGCCGGAAGAGAATCAGCTTGACAGCATTCTGCTCGGGCGCCAGCTTCTGCTGTTATACGGCGTGACCCAGGAGCCGCGCTACGCTAAGGCCGCCACGCTGCTTTATCAGCAGCTCATCCATCAGCCGCGCACGCCGTCCGGCGGATTCTGGCACAAGCAGAGATACCCCAATCAGATGTGGCTGGACGGGCTATATATGGCCGAGCCTTTCTATGCCGAATATGCCGCCACATTTCATCATCCTGAAGCGTTTGACGATATAACTCACCAGTTTGTGCTGATGGACGGGCACGCGCGCGATGCCAAGACCGGCTTGCTCTATCACGGATGGGATGAGTCGAAGCTGGAGCGCTGGGCCGACAGGCAGACGGGGCTTTCCTCGCAGTTCTGGGCGCGGGGCATGGGCTGGTACATGATGGCGCTGGTGGACACTCTCGCCTATTATCCCGAGGAGAATCCGGGACGAAAGCAGTTGATCGAGCAACTTGACCGGGATGCGGCGGCCGTGGCGCGCTACCAGGATGGGGCGACGGGGTTGTGGTACCAGGTGCTCGACAAGGGCGGAGCTAAGGGGAATTATCTGGAGTTATCGGCCTCGTGCATGTTTGTCTACGCGCTGGCCAGGGGAGTGCGCCTCGGTTATCTTCCGCAGAGTTATGTTGCCAATGCGGAGCGCGGATACAAGGGGGTTCTAACTCATTTCATCGAGACCGGCCCCGGCGATGCGGTGTCACTTACCGGAACGGTGAAGAGCGCGGGTCTGGGCGGCGATCCCTATCGCGACGGCAGTTATGCATATTACATCGGGGAGAAGACGGTTACCGACGATCCCAAGGGCGTGGGCGCGT
>JBEKCX010000328.1:0-3534 GCA_050014655.1 Occallatibacter sp.
GTAAGGCCGCTCCAGCACCGCCTTCATCGAGTGCAGAATGTGCGCGCCCAGGTTGGGATAGAGCAGCAGCTCCGCGTGCATCGATCCGGGAATCGCATCGGCGGGCAGATCGAGCGCGAGCGTCGCCGAGCCCGCGCGCAGCAGCCCGGATGCGGTGACGGATCGCGGCTCGCCGTCGGGATGAACGCGCACCGTCTTCTCCACCGCGTCGCCCTCATGAGCGTTGGCCGCGGTGATATTCAGCGGCCCCGCCTCGACGGCCTTTGTAGCGCGCAGGCCGAAGCGCACCGCCGTGGTTCCGTTCGGGGCCACGCTGGCCTGCACCGTGGGCGCGCTCAGCAGCGCCAGCCAGTCGGCCGGCTTCACCGTCACCGGCAGCGCGATAGCGTGAGCCGTGTAATTGCGCAGGTTCACGGGCAGAGTGATCTCGTCGCCCACGGTCAGCACCTGCGGCGCATCCAGATCGACAAAGAACGGCTGGAAGCTCTTGAAGGTCCGGTCCAGCGATGCGATGCGGCCATCCACGGTGGAAGCCAGCGCGTGCAGCTTCCAGGTGGTCAGGCTGTCGGGCAGGCGGAAGTGAATGCTGGCCCGGCCGCTCACGTCCGTTTCCAGCGACGGCGCCCAGTAGGCCGTCTCCTCGAAGACGTGGCGCAGCCGCGGCGTGAAAGTCGGTTCCGAGATGGTAGCCTCGCCGTTTGGCCCCTTGACGGTTGCCTTGTGGCCCGAAAAAGTAACTCCCGGCTTCATTTGGATCAACTCACTAGCGTCCCTCCCGGAAACCTCGGCAGCTTCCGTCTGAATTTCAGCATGACCCCCTGCTGTCACCGTCACCGTCTCCGTTTCGGCGCCAATTCTCAGCTCCACATCCACGGTCGTCAGCGTAGCCGAAGAGACGTAAACCTCTCGCAGCTGATAGCTCACGAAGCCTGCGGACGAGATCGAGACGGAATAGAGGCCGGGGGAGAGATCGGCTATGAGATAGATTCCGTTCACGAGCGTTTTTCCGCTGGCCACGAGGATTCCGTCGCTGGTCTTCACGGTGACCGTGGCGCCGGCAATCACCGCTCCGGTCTGGTCGCTGACCGTGCCGCCAATAGCGCCGGTATTGTCTTTGAAGGTTCCCTCATCGACAGCCTGCGGCTTCAGATCGCCGCCGCTCTGCTCGGTGATGGGATGCAGGAACTGGGCCACGACGTCCAGCGCCGCATTTTCTCCAGCCATGCCGTTGGGGCGCAGAATCTGGAGGGCGCGCATCAAGTGCGTCACCGGCTTGCTCTTCTCCTTGACCTCTCCGCCGCCTGCCTTCACCGCCTCGACGCGCGTATAGCTCATCACCTGCGCCATGCGCAGTTGGAAGGGCTGGCCGAGCGGGTCGCGCAGCCCGTCGAAGTCGATTCCGGCCGCGGTAAACGCCCGCCGCGCCTCGGCTTCGCTGTCGGGAAACGGCTTGCCCGCAGCGGTCCAGTCGCGAATCGCCGCCTCCATGCGAGTCTCGGTGTGCGAAAAGTAGTCGATGGAGGGGCTGGTCCAGGCCTCGCCGTAGTAGGATCTGTCCTGCTGCATTGCCGCATCCTGCGGGAATACGTGTACGGAAAGGGAACGCCGTCCCACCTCGACGACATAGCGATAGGGCCTCCCTTGCGGATCGAGCACAGCGTCCAGATCCAATCCGCCGGCGCGGGCCAGAACCTTCACTCCATCGGGACTCCCCGGCAGCGCGCGGCCCGAAGCCACAGCGTCCTCAAGCAGCTTGGTCAGCCGCTCGCCGGGCAGCGCAAAGTAATTCCTCCGCGCCAGCTCAATGGTGAAGTCGTCATCCGTGCCGAAGCGTTTGTCCGGCCCCGCGCTCTGCAGGCGGACCACCTCGTCGTTCCTCTCCACTGCGGTCGCGACTCTGTATGGCGTATTCCACGGGTCGAGCAGCAGCGCATCGTCCAGCTTGGCAGCGCGAGCAACGCTCTGCACGGCCTCAAATGTCGCCGGCAGCCGCTCCGGCCGAGCCGCCAGCACCGCCGCGCCCAGCGGCTTCACGCTCCGCTCCATGCCGGCTTCGTACGTGTTGCGCGCGTTGTCGTTCTCGCTGCTTTCCACTTCGATCCCCGCGCGGTAGCCGTCCATAAGCACGGCTTCCGCGGCCAGATCGAGATCGTCGGCCACGGGCTTCGACATATCCGTCTTGTCCAGGCTGGCTCGCGTCACGCCGGCCACACTCGAGCCGCTGTTCCACCACGACCAGCCAAACCAGCGTTCGTTCGCCTCTTCCTCCGTCTGCGCGCGCTGCTCCACGGCGGCATCGATGACCGCAACCCCCAGCGCGCCCGCCGCGGGCGAGCCGGTAGCGTCTTCACGGACGGCAAGGCCGGCATCGACCTCCGCGCCTGGCAAGTAAGAGGGCTGCAGGCCGGTCAGCCTCACCTTCAGCTCCCGGTCCTGCGGATAGAGAACCGCCTTGCAGCCGGTAGCGCGATACCAGCCGCAACCCCCTCTCTCGCTGTTCATCGAGTAGGCCCGCAGGACAATCAGCCCATGAAACGCATCATTGGCGGGAACGGTGAATGGCTCTTCGGCGGCGTGCATGCGCACCTGCCGGTGAGCGAGAACCCCGTCCTCCGAGAGCGCCTCCACGTCGATCGCGCTGCCCGCCGGCCCGTGCAGGGTGGCCTCGATCGGTTGGCCAGGCTTCAGCAGCGTGTGCGCAACGTCGATCCAGATGCTGTCCGCATCCTCCGCCGTCACCGAGCCGTCCAAGACTGAACTGCGCCCCTCCCGGTCGCGCGCCGTCAGGCGAACGTCGTACTCCGAGTTATCTGTCTTCCCCGCCAGAGATGGAAAGCGCAGATGCACCCTGGCCAGGCCGTAGCCATTGGTGGCCGCCATCGCGGCGCGCGTGGGATGCGAGTCCTTGTCCATCCAATCCAGCGTGACCGTGCAGGCTGCCGGCGCGCCGTCGGCATAGCTGGTCAAGACCAGGTAGTCACCCTCGCGATCGTTGCCGCCCAGCGCGCGCAGATAGATGTGCACCGGATAGTGTGTGAGCCGGACCGTAAAGTTGCGCGGCTCGCTGCGCCCCGTCGTCGCGTCGGTCACTATGGCGCGATAGCGAACGTCCTGATAGCGTTCATAATCGCGATCCTTGAAATCGCCGAAGTCCTCCTTCACGTCCAGGCGAAGATCGGCATCTCCATTGGCGTCGAGCGTCGCGCTCTGTTCCACCGCCTTTGGCTCTTCGTACTTGCCCGTCTTCGGATTCCACTCCTGCTCGCTGGCGCGCACCACGCGCACCAAGCCGCCCGCGACCGGCTTGCCGAAGAGATAGCCCGCGTGAATATGCGCCACAGGCGTCTGCCCTTCGAGATAAAAGCCGCGATCCATGGCCGCGGAGACGGCGAACTCGGGCAGTTCATAACGCTGAATGCTGATGATCTCGCCGCCTCCACCAGTCTCACCGCCTCGCCCGGAGTTGTTCAGCTCGAATTCCGCCTGATAGTCTCCGGTGGCCAGTTGCGGCGCGGTTTTCCAGTCGTAGGCGGT
>JBEKCX010000329.1:0-3503 GCA_050014655.1 Occallatibacter sp.
CCACTCCCCCGGCCACGGATTCGGCAAGATAGAGCAGGCCGTTCTGCCACGCGCTGTTGGTATAACTCTGGGCAAGCACGGTCTGCGCTTTGTCCAGGGCCTCGGCGCACTGAACGATGCGGCTGTAACCGCCGGCGCCCTGGAAGCGCGGCAGGGTGAGGGAGTGGAGATAAGTCTGCTGAACCAGGGTGCGATAGCCGGCATCCATGGGAGGGACGTAAAGATCGGTAACTTCGTCGTAGCGGAAGCCGTCGGCATGATACTCGTCGAGCCAGTGGCGGTTGGCGTTGAGGAAGTAGTCCTGCGTAAACGGGGCGGTAAAGTCCGGCTTGGGACCGAATCCGTAGATGTTCCACCCATCCATCATGGGATTGGGCGGGTTCGGCGCTCCCGCCGCGCCGGCTAGGCTGCTATAGATGGAGTAATAAGCGAACATAGTATCCACGTGCTCGTAGACCACATCGAGAATGACGGCGATCCCGCGCGCGTGCGCGGCGTTTATCAGGCGCTTCAGTCCTGCGCCGCCGCCGAAGCGCGCGGCGGGCGCGAAGTAGTGCAACGGGCCGTAACCCCAGTCGAAGTCCAACTGCATGCTGGTTACAGGCATAAGTTCGATGCAGTTGACGCCCAGGCTGGCGAGGTAAGTCAGGCGGTCCGCGACTCCGTCGAAGGTATCGTTGAACTCTTCGACCTGTAACTCGTAGACCACCAGATCGTCCAGCTCCGGCGTCCTGTAGGCATCGTCGGTCCAGGCGAAGGGAAGCGGCGCGGGATCGAGCGTGAAAGACGGCATCCGCCCGATCTCGGCTTCGCGCGCAAAGGGATCGACGATCCACGGACACACGCACTGCCGCGCGCCGCCGGGCGGGGTCCACCAGAGTTCGTAGCGGTAGAGGTACTCTCCAGCCTGTCCCAGGTGCGAACCAGCGGCGGCGGGATTGAGCAGGACCGTGGCAGTCCACAGGTCGAGGGCGCTGCCCCGCTGCCATTTAAGCGGAAAGCTGGCGGCCGGAACGCTGGGGTCGAACTGGTCAGCGACGTGAATCACGCGCGCCACGACCTCGAAGTTGTCGCTCGGGTGAATGCCGGGAAGATAGATTCCGAAGCGAACGCTGAACAGTCCGCGCGGGGCGAGTTCAGGAAACGCTCCAACTTCATTGAGATCGATCATGGGCCGCTCCTCGATGGTTGTGGATGGGGGAATCCGCCCGCGTTCAAACCGGGGTTGCCTGAGATTATGCACTGAAAAGCGCCGCGGCGAAAAGGAATTCCTGTGGAATGCGCCCGGCGGGCGGCGAACCTGGCGGCGGGCTTGGCAAATGGGGCGGCGAGCGCGCCCGCTGTGGTAATCTCTAGCCAATCCTGTGGCTACTGAGAAAAACAAGCTCTATTACGGCGACAATCTTGAAGTCCTCAAGCGGTATGTGAAGGACGAGACGGTGGACCTCGTGTATCTGGACCCGCCCTTCAACTCGCGGCAGGATTACAACGTGCTCTTCGCCGAGAAGGACGGCTCGCAGTCCAGCTCGCAGATTCACGCCTTCGAAGACACCTGGGAGTGGAACATCGAGGCCCAGCGAACCCTGGAGGAGATCATCGAGGAGGGCGGCCGGGTTGCGGATGCGCTTCGCTCCTTCCGCACATTTCTTGGCGGCTCCGACATGATGGCCTATCTGGCCATGATGGCCCCGCGACTGGTGGAACTGCGCCGGGTGCTCAAGGAGACAGGGTCCATCTATTTGCACTGCGATCCGACGGCCAGCCACTACTTGAAGATTCTGATGGACGCGGTATTTGGACCGCAGTTCTTCCGAAATGAGGTGGTGTGGGAACGCACAACTGGCCGAAAGTCTGGAAGACAGTACGGAAGGGTCCACGACATTTTGCTTTTCTTCAGCAGGGGCGAGAAGACAAGTTGGAATCCTCCCGCGACGCCACAGACCGAGGCTACTGCTAAAGGGCACGATCTACTCAGAGACGATGGCGGGCTTTATCGCCTTTCCGACCTCACCGGTGCCGGCCAAGGCCCTCCACGTGTCTTCGAAGGAAAGACTATCGATCCACCACATGGTCGACATTGGGCGTTCGACCAAGAGGCGTTGGACAGGTTATGGAGCGAAGGGCGCATCACCAAGTCACGACGCGGCAAACCTCGCATGAAGACGTACATTAAGGATCTCGCCGGAGTGGCTATTCGAGACATCTGGACAGACATAAGGCCGCTCAACTCGTCCGCTGCCGAGCGTCTAGGATACGACACACAGAAGCCCGAAGCATTGCTCGAGCGCATCATCAAGGCCAGCTCCAACGAAGGCGACCTGGTTTTGGACCCCTTCTGCGGCTGCGGCACGACCGTACAGGTAGCCCAGCGGCTCAACCGCCGCTGGATCGGCATCGACATTACGCACCTGGCCATCGGCCTCATCAAGAAGCGGCTCTCGGACGCCTTTGGGCCGGAGATCAAGCAGACCTACGACGTAATTGGCGAGCCGACGGACTACGCCGGAGCCGCCGCCCTCGCCGCCGAAGACAAGTACCAGTTCCAGTGGTGGGCGCTGGGCCAGGTGGGCGCGCGTCCCGTCGACCAGAAAAAGGGCGCGGATCGCGGCATCGATGGGCGGCTCTACTTCCACGAGGACGACTCCGGCCAATCGAAGCAGATCATCTTTTCCGTCAAGGCCGGTGGCGTCACGGTATCCCAGGTGCGTGACCTGCGCGGGGTGATAGAGCGGGAGAAGGCCGAGATCGGAGTCTTCATCTGCTTCGAGGAGCCCACCAAGCCCATGCTGCGCGAGGCCGCCGAAGCCGGGCTGTACAGGTCAGCGTCCATCGACCGCACCACTTACCCGCGCCTCCAGATCCTCACCATTCAGCAGATTCTGGACGGCAAGCAGCCGGAGTATCCGCTGCACAGGCGGGACGCAACCTTCAAGAAGGCTCCGCGCAGCCGTCCCGCCGCGGCCGAAAACCTGAGCCTGCCGCTGCTGCCGCCGGAGTAGAGAGCTGCCGGGGTTCCGTGCCTATCCTGCATTTGCGACGGTGCAAGTCGCGGGTCCGCTCTCACGCCCCTTGCGCCGCGGCCTTTACCGGCCGGAAGAGCCACATGAGCAGCAACGAGAAGAGCAGGCCGCTCACCGTGAACTTGAGCCAGACGGGGGCTTGCGAGGGGGAGAAGAAGCCCTCCAGGCAGCCGGCGACAATGAGCAGGGGAATGATGCCGGAGACCAGGCGCGTGGCCTCGATGCCGCCACGGGCCACCGAGTCGCGCCAGCGCAGGGCGCCGGGGAAGAGCATGGCGTGGCCCAGGCGGAAGCCGGCCGCGCCGGCGATGACGATGGAAGGCAGCTCCAGCGCGCCGTGGGGCGCAACGAAGGTCCACAGGGGCAGCGCCATGCCATATTGGTGGCAGGCCGCGGCGACCACCCCCAGCATCATGCCGTTGACAGCGAGATAGTAGAAGCTGCCCAGCCCGAAGACGATGCCGCTGGCAAAGACGATGAAGG
>JBEKCX010000330.1:0-3481 GCA_050014655.1 Occallatibacter sp.
CCGCAACAAGATCAAGCACTGGCTCAACGAGGACCAGCGCCGCCGCGCGGTCGAGATCGGGCGCAAGCTGCTGGAGCGCGAGGCCAGAAGGTTCAAGGTGCCGCTCAGCCAGATCGCCGACCAGGACTTGGGCCGCATTGCCAACGAGTATGGCGTGGCCACCGCCGCCGACCTGCTGGCCGCCCTGGGCCAGGGCAAGCACTCCGCCCACCAGGTGCTCAAGAAGCTGGCTCCGGGCATCGGAACCCAGAGCGATGCCGAGGCCGCCGAGCCCAAGCCCGGCCCCGGCGGCGAGCCGGCCATGTCCGATGCCGTGCGCAAGCTGCACCTTTCGGGATCGGACTCGCTCCAGGTCGAGGGCCAGAACGACCTGCTCGTCTATCGCGCCCGCTGTTGCAACCCCATTCGCGGCGAAGAGATCATCGGCTACGTCACCCGCGGCAAGGGCGTGGCCGTCCATGCGCGCAGTTGCCCCAACGTGCAAAACCTGCTCTACGAGAGCGACCGCCGCATCAACGTCGAGTGGGCGCGCGCCGGCGACCAGTCGGCCGCCAGCGACCAGCGCTACCCGGTCAAGATCACCGTCTCCTGCGACGACCGCACCGGCATGTTGAAGGAGCTGACCGCCGTCATCTCCGACGAGAACACCAATATCCGCGCCGTCGAAATCCGCAAGGACGAAAACGGCGACGCCATCATCGACTTTGTCGTCGAAGCCGAGGATCTCCACCACCTGAATCGCATGGTCCTGGGCCTGCGCCGCGTGGGAGGCGTCCGCGCCGTCCACAGGACCCAGAAGCTGTAGGGTGCGCGCCCTCAATCGGCCGCCAAGCGACGAAGCGGCGCGTCGAGTCCGCGTATCTACATCAGAGCCAGCGCCGCCGTTCCCTTGCGGGGCGGAACATAGCTGGTTGCGCGCCAGGCGATGGCCAGCTTTTCCATGCTCAGCAGCTTGCGAATCTCGCCGCGGGCGTGGTCGGCCCAGGGGCCTCGATTGTCCAGCCTGAGATAGCACCGCCAATGGCGGAGAGCCTGGCGGCACTGCCCCCGGCGCTCGTAGGCCAGCGCCAGGTTGTAATGGACGTCGGCGTAGCGGGGCGCAAGCGCAATCGCCCGGCGGTAGGCGGCGATGGACTCATCCGGCCGCTCCAGTTCGTCCAGCACGTTGCCCAGATCGAAGTAGGCCAGCACATACTCGGGGTCGGCTTCGGTGGCGCGGCGATAGAGCTGCTCGGCCAGGTCGTATCGGCGCAGGTGGAAGTGGATGGTTCCCAGGTTGATGTAAGCCGCGGCGTACTTCGGATCGAGTTCCAGAATCTCCTCGTAAAGAGCAATGGCGCCCTGCTTGTCGCCCGCCTCTTCGGCCTGCACCGCGGCCAGAAAGCGGTCTTGCAGGCCTTGCGGGTCGGCGCCGCCGGAAGGGCGCAGCGGAAACGGCTCCGAGCCTGCCGATGGCCGGTCCATCCGCTCCAGGCGCTCGAAGTCGAAGAGCAACTGCCGCCGGATGGGGTCCACCATGGAGCCGTGATGGCGGAAGGCCAGCCGCGTTCCGGTGCGCACCACGCAGGCCTCAAGCAGCGGATTGGCCATGCCGGCCACCGCTTTCATGGCCAGGATCGAGTGCCGTATCGAGGCCGCCGAGACCTCTTCCTCGCGCAGGACGCGCAGCGTCCTCAACTGCCCGAGATCCTGAAAGGTGTAGCTCGCCTGTTGCGGAATCAGACCCGCCCGCTCCCACCCCTGCAACTGGCGGCAGCCGATCTGCAAGATGCGCAACACGTCCTGTCGGCTATAACTGGTCACTCTCGAGTGCTCCCACAGGGGTTGCGGCTCGGCCTCGGGGCCTATCGCGAAACCAGAGTGACTGTACCCCGAAGCCGCTACCCTCAAGTCGACGCGACCAACAGGGAGCGGGGACCCGGCACTGAACTCACCAGGGCACACCAACTCTGGTTTCGCTCTGAGCTCGTGCTTTGAGCCCGATCCCTCCGCGCGAATCCCCAACTCAGACCCTGCCCCCAGCTTGCGGAACAGTTACAGAGGAACCGCTGTTGCTGCGATTATGCCAAGAGCAGGCGTGGATAAGCACACCGCAACTGCCTGCGCAACAAAAAAACACGTGGATAACGAGTGCCTGATTTGGTTCGCGGCCGCCGGCGTGGGCGCGACGCAGCCTGTGGAAAACTGAGGAGAAATGCATCAAACCCGGCATAACCCGCTGAAAACCCGAAAGCTGGCTGCCGCCGCCTTCATCCGGCAACGCCGCCCAACCGCCATTCGCCATTCGCTCTCGACCGGATCGGACACATCGCCAAACCGCGAAATTCAAGCCCGCGCAAGCATCGCGGCGCGCCGACCCTGAACGGATTTGAGATCGGTATAGTATTCTTGAAATCGCGGTAGCCTTTCCGGGCCGTCCAAGAGACAAGCATCTTCGGGCGATTCGGTATCGGGCGCAAAAAGTGGAAATTATTTTCCACTTCGTGCGCAAGATCTTGCTCAGTGCCACGCCAGTCCACCCCCAAACTTGGCGAAAACGGCGCAAATGAGCATGTCTCGAATGGCACCCGGATTGCATAACAAGGTTGAGGCTGCAAACTCGTCAAGTTTAGTTCCCAAGGAGGGCACTAGAGTGAAAGTGCAAGATCTTCTCATGAAATCCCTGTCAGTGGTCGCAGTCGGCGCTTTTGCGCTGGCCGTATCCGTCCCCGCTCACGCCGGTACAATTTGGACCACTTGGAACTGGGACACCCCCGGCAACACGGGCGGGGCGAAAGGCACGTTGAATGGCGGCGAGGTCTGGTACAACGGCGAGACCGCGTCAAGCATGCTCAGCATCCAGTATGGGCCTACGATCGGTGCGACGTACCCCGGTGACAATGGTAACGGCTTCTGGAACGGCCCTATCAACAGCAGCAACGACAGCTTCACCGGCTACGTCGCCGGCACCTACTCGGGGGGTGTGTGCATAAGCTGCACCTACACGGAAACCCCCGGCCTCACCGCGCCGCCCACCAGCTACGATTCAGTTCCCATCGTTGGCGGCTACGGGGGCACCGAGACGATAGCGTTCGACGCAGCCCAGAATGTTCCGACCACGGTCACGGATCCCATGATCGCCATATGGAGCCTCGGCAACGTGAGCGGGGACACCCCCGGCGTGTTCATTTTCAACGAGCCGTTCATACTGGTAGCCGGCGGGCCGGACGCGCAGTATGGCGGCAGCGCCCTCCAAGTTTGCACCGGCACAACAGCCACAGCACCCTACACGGGAACAGGCTGTAAACCCAACGAAAACGGACAGTACGCTATCGGCACCGTCGCTTACGGCAATGAAGGCAGCGGAATCCTCTTGTTCCCCGGCACCTATTCCAGCATCACTTTCACCACGCCGGACTCTGAGGGCTATTACGCCATCACCGTTGGCGAGCCAACCCCGGAGCCCGAGACCCTGTCACTCTTCGGCCTCGGCCTGCTCGCT
>JBEKCX010000331.1:0-3468 GCA_050014655.1 Occallatibacter sp.
TGGCAACATCTCTGCCTGTAATGTAGGCGCCATTGTTGCGCGGTTTGATTTTGGCTACGTCGCCGGCCATCAGCTTGATTCGGGCCTGGGGGAAGTCCGTGCCGCTCTGGTTGTGGATGGTGACCCAGCCGATGAGATCTGCCTTTTCTTCACTCCCAGCGCTCGATCCGGCAGCCTTGCCAACTTCATCGCCCGCATTGGGCGCCACGACGTTGTAGGTGGCCTCCCAACTGAGGCCGCCGGTGATGTAGGCCAGTTCGGCGGAGAGCTTTTGCGCCTTTTCGGAGTCGATTTGCCAGCGCAGGGTCGGCTTGAGCAGCAGGCCATCGGTCAGAGCGGGGAAGAGCGGCGTTCCGGGGAGCTGGAATCGCAACTTTCCGTCAACCTCGATGAGAGGCTGATTCTGAATGCGTTGGTTGTACTGGTTGTATTGATTGAATTGGGCTTCTTGCTGGGGCGCGCGGACGATCTTGCCCTGGATGACTGGACCGGGGAAATATTGGCCGTCGGCATTGCGGCCGCCATATCCCTGGAAGTCGATGGTCTGTCCTTCGTACTTCCGCAGCAGCCACTCCTGGGTGATTACGGCGGCATCGTAGTTCTGCTCGACGATGTGAAAGGTGGGCTTGGCGGATGCGGTCCGGAGGGCCGGATCTCTCAAGACGACGGAGTCGGGTTCGAGTTGGGTGGTGACCTGGTTGGTGGTGACTTCATTCAGGCCCGGATGGAGATCGAGATCGACCTGGGTGCGGGCGACGGCGAAGTCCTGGTTATAGATGGTCAGCGCCGTGGACGGGGCTGAGGGCTGAGGGGCGGGTTGCTGGGCGGCAAGGGCTGACGCGACAAAGACGGCTGCGAGGATAAGGGGGATGCGCACGAGATGCTCCTTTCGAGTTGCAGCGGAAACTGAATGAATAGACTGTGCGGGGCGCCTGAACGTTTGTTCAAAACCGGATTTTCGTTTCGCTTTCTCGGTTGCGAGCCAATGCGACCCCACTTGCCGGGTCCCCACGACTGCCTTTGAGACCTGGCATTTCCGCTGGACGCGCGGTCCTCTCGCGCTCAATACCTGGCCTTCGATTCCTTCTTCAAATGATTGAGAACGTCAGGAGTTTGCGGCATCCATTCAGGTGCGGAGCCGCCCGAATTGTGGTATATTGCAGACATATACAGAGGCTGTCCATGGCGCACACCGGGTTCGACTGGGACGAGGGCAACGCCAGGAAGAACGAGAAGCACGGCGTTTCCAAAGCTGAAGTGGAGCAGGTTTTTCTCAATGCGCCGCTGCTTCTGGCCGAAGATCTGAGGCGCAGTCAGCGGGAGCTTCGATTTCATGCGCTGGGCCGGACCGATCTGGATCGACGGCTGCACATAACCTTCACCGAGCGCGGAAACGGTACGTTGATTCGTCCCATCTCAGCGCGAGTCATGAGCCGGAAGGAGAGAGCCGTCTATGAGCAAGCAGTTCAAGCCCATTCCTGAGTTTTCGAGCGAAGCCGAGGAGCGCGCCTTCTGGGAATCGCTGAAGCGCGACAGCACGGAGTATGTGGATTGGAGCAAGGCCAAGCTAGTGACCTTTCCCAAGCTGCGCCCTTCCACCGAGACGATCTCCCTGCGCATGCCGGAGGATGTTCTGAACACCATCCGCAGCCACGCGCGCAAACTCGATGTGCCATATCAGTCGCTCATCAAGCTCTGGTGCGCGGAGAAGGTCGCTGAGCTGGTTCGCATTTCGCCCGCGGCCCATCGCGGCGGCAAATAGCTGATCCCTCTGCGCAGCGGCGAGCATTTACTCTTCTAAGAGCACCCTCCTATGCTCAGCCGACTCGAAAGCTACTTTGAATTCACCCGCCTGGGAACCAACTGGCGCACCGAGATTCTGGCCGGCGTCACCACCTTCCTGACCATGGCCTACATTGTGCTGGTTAATCCGGCCATCCTGTCGGCCACCGGCATGCCCCTGGCCGCGGTCACCGCCGCCACCTGCCTCTCGGCGGCCTTCGGCTCCATTCTCATGGGCGTGGTGGCGCGCTATCCCATCGCGCTCGCCCCCGGTATGGGCCTCAACGCCTACTTCACTTACGCCGTTTGCTTCAAGCTGCATATCCCCTGGCAGACGGCCCTGGGCGCGGTCTTCCTCTCCGGCGTCCTATTCCTGGCGCTCACCGCCTCCGGCCTGCGCCAGATGATCCTGCGCGCCATTCCCCACGAGCTTTACGCCGCCGTGGCCAGCGGCATCGGCCTGTTCATCGCCTTCATCGGCTTCCGCAACGCGGGCTTGGTGGTGGCCGACCCTGAGACCTTCGTCACCCTGGGCAACATCCGCAATCCCACCACCGCTCTCGCCCTCTTCGGCCTCATCCTCATGGTCGCTCTCGAAGTAAGGAAGGTCCGCGGCGCAATCCTCATCGGCGTGCTCTCCACCACCGGCCTGGCCTGGGCCTTCGGCCTGGTCCACTGGACGCCCACCCCCGGCGGCTTCAGCGCGCTCGCCGGCACCGCCTTCAAACTCGATATTCGCGGCGCGCTCGGCAAGGGGCTCCTCGAAATCGTCTTCGTCTTCTTCTTCGTGGATCTCTTCGACAACCTCGGCACCCTGGTCGCCGTCGCCAAGCGCGCCGGCTTCATCGCCCCCGACCACACCATTCCCCGCCTCAACCGCATCCTCTTCGCCGACGCCACGGCTACCGTCTTCGGCTCGCTGACCGGAACCTCGACCGTCACCAGCTACGTGGAATCGACGGCGGGCGTGGCCGCGGGAGGCCGCTCGGGCGTCACCGCCATCGTCACCGGGCTGCTGTTTCTCGTCGCCATCGGCGCGGCGCCCTTTGCCGGCATCGTCCCGCCGGCCGCCACCGCCCCCGCGCTCATCCTGGTCGGCTCCCTCATGCTGGCCGCCATCACCGAGATTCGCTGGCACAATCCGCTCATCGCGGTTCCCGCCTTTCTCACCCTGATTCTGATCCCGCTTACCTACTCCATCGCCAACGGCCTCGGACTCGGCATCATCGCATGGGCCGTCCTGCACGTCGCCACCGGCAAATTCCGCCGCCAGGACTGGCTCCTCTACATCCTCGCCGCGCTGTTTCTTGTCCGATTTGTCTACCTGGGAGCGGGCTGAGGCGCGGGTGTGGGTCAGCTTACGGTTTGACGGTTATCCACCGAAGATTCTGGAGCCTGCCTCCAGACAAACGATTAGCGCCTGGACGATTTAGGGTAAATTGAATTTGGGGCCGGAAAGAACTTCGTGGCGAGACTCATGCTCTCCCAGGCCTCGGAATCATGAAGCGAGCCACCATCCACCCCGGCGAAACGCCTTTGGAGGGAGACGATGAAGATTGAATCGACGGACGAAGACCTGCGTACAATGCTTTCTTCCGGCTACTATAAGATCCCCCGTTTCCAAAGGCCGTACTCGTGGGACCAGGAGAACATCCAGGATTTCTGGGGAGATATAGTCCAAGACGA
>JBEKCX010000332.1:0-3466 GCA_050014655.1 Occallatibacter sp.
CGTCTACGAGAAGGCCCTCAGCTCTCTCGACCGGCTGCGGGAAGCGGGCGTTCTGACGGGCATCGCCGTCACCGTGGGATCGGCAAACATCGAGTACTGGTCCGAGCCGCGCAACATCGACGAACTGATTGCCCACAGCGGACCGCTGGCGATGTTCATCGAGCAGATTCCCACCGGGCAAGTTCCTACTGGCAGCTGCGAAAGCGGCGCGCAGCTGACGGCGGAGCAGCGGTCGCGCTTCCGTGAAACCGTGGTCCGGTATCGGGATCGCGCCACCGGAGGCGCCTATATCATCCATTCGCCAGGGGACGAAGAGACGCAGGGCGGTTGCGTCTCCGCCGGGCGCGGATTTGCCCATGTAAATCCGAGCGGCGACGTGACCGCCTGTCCCGTTTCGGCTCTGGCGACGCACAACGTGAGAACCTCGAATCTGCGCGAGGCTTTGGCGAGTCCGCTTTTTGCAATGATCCGGGAGAATGGCCATCTGCTCGAAACGGCGGGGCATCCTTGCGGGCTGTCAGCGCACGCAGCGGAGTTGGAGAGCATGGCAAAAGGCCTGGGCGCTTACCGCACCGGCGAGCCTGAGCGCGCGGCTTGGGAGACGGAACCGCTGGTCGCGATCCGTTGACCGGACGCACGCCCGCTGGATATAGATATCCGTCTAAGAATCCTATGAAGATGCCAGTACTGTGACCAAATGATTTCGTACCTTGAGTTCAAGCTATCCCAGGTCCCAGAATCGGGACCTGGGGCACCCAGAGTTGGTGTGCCCTGGTGAGTTCAGTGCCGGGTCGCCGCTTCCTGGTGGTCGCGTCGACTTGGGGGTTGCGGTTTCGGGATGCAGTCACTCTGGTTTCGCTATAGCCGCGGGCCTCTCATTTCTTTCGCCGAAATGGGCCACTGGAAGCGGAGAACCTGAGAGACCCGCCTCCGCGGCCTGTGAAGTCGTGCCCTGACACTCCCTGCTCCCGCGGCCTGACCTTCGTGCAGTCGCCCTGCCGCTACCCGAACCCTCCGCTGCCCGTCAAACGCAGCGGTGATATACTTTAGCCCTGAGACTGCCGTTCCAGGCCCTTTTTTGAGCGTCTGCCGCGTGGCCGTCTGGAGGTTTCTCTCGCCTATGACTCCTCGCGCCCGCCGCGCACTCTTCGCCGTGGTTCTCTTCTTCACCGTCTGCGCCGTTGCCGGCAGCTTTTTGCAGCGCAAGGTGGGGGCGCAGTCCTCCTCGGACGAGAGCCAACTGCGCGACAACCTCAAGTCCTTCACCAATGTCTATGCGATCGTGGAACAGAACTACGCCGAACCCATCGAGGGCGACAAGGCCGACACGGCGATCTACGACGGGGCGATTCCGGGGATGCTGCGGGTGCTGGACCCGCACTCCACCTTCTACGATCCCAAGGCTTACGCCAAGATGCGCGAGGAGCAGCACGGGCGCTACTATGGCGTGGGCATGACCATCGAGCAGCCGTGCAGCACCTGCAGGGTCTATGTCATGTATCCGATGGAAGGCGCGCCGGCTTTCAAGGCGGGCATCCATCCCGGCGACATTATCGACGCGGTGGACGGCAAGAGCACCGAAGGCATGGCCTCGGAGATAGTGGCCAAGGAGCTGAAAGGCCCCAAGGGCACGCACGTGCAGGTGAACATGATCCGCGAGGGCCAGCCCAAGCCGCTGACCTTCGACCTGGTGCGCGATGAGATTCCCAACCCCTCGGTGGACCTTAAATATGAGATTCGCCCCGGCGTGGGCTACATTCACCTGAAGCAGTTCCAGGAGACGACGGCGCAGGAGGTGAACGACGCGATCGACGGCTTCGGCAACCTCAAGGGGCTGGTGCTGGACCTGCGCGGCAATCCGGGCGGGCTGCTGAACCAGGCCGTCGAAGTGTGCGATCACCTGCTGGCCAAGGGCCAGATCATTGTCTCTCAGAAGGGGCGCGCTCAAAACGACGTAGTGTACTCCGCCACACACGGCAACGGCGGCCGCATCTTTCCCATCGTGGTTCTGGTCAACCGCAATACGGCTTCGGCGGCGGAGATTGTGAGCGGCGCCTTGCAGGACCACGATCGCGCGCTGATTGTGGGCGAGACCACTTTTGGCAAGGGACTGGTGCAGACGGTTTATAACCTGAGCGAAAACACCGGCCTGGCGCTGACCACCTATCACTACTACACGCCCTCGGGCCGGCTCATCCAACGCAACTACACAGGCGTTTCTCTTTACGACTACTACTACAACCATGGCGGAGCCCTGCCCTCGGACTCCACCAACCGCGAGGTGAAGCTGACCGATGCCGGGCGGACGGTCTACGGCGGCGGCGGCATTACCCCAGATGAGAAGATCGTGGCCCCCACGAGCAACCGCTTCGAGGAAGAGTTGATGGAGAAGGACGCGTTCTTTCACTTCGCTCCTGTGTATGTATCGAAGCACACTGTGGACGCGAACTTTGAAGTTAACGACGCCGTGCTGAACGAGTTCAAGCGCTACCTGACCAGCCAGGACGTTGCGTGGACCGATGCCGACCTGAACGGGGTGATGGACTGGGTGAAGACCAACATCAAGGACAGCATCGTCACCATTCAGTTTGGGGAGTCGCAAGGCCTGCGCGTGCGCGCCGACTGGGACCCAATGATCCAGAAGGCGCTTGCGTTTCTGCCCGAGGCGCAGGCTCTGGAAGACAACGCCCACAAGGTGCTGACGCAGAAGGCGGAGGCGCGGAACGAGTCGCGGTAGGCGAGAGTTTTTGATAGACAAGAAGGCCGTCCCCATGGGGATGGCCTTTTTGGCCTGCGCAGAACAGGCGGATACAGGCAGAGAACACGCAAGCAATGGAACGCTGAGTCTTATCCTCTGACCTCTCAATCTTGGAGTTGGACTCCCAGGCGCGGAACCCACTTGGCGGAGCGGGGGCAGACAGTGGACAATGTCTGAGTTTGGCAAATCCTGCGGTCCTTTGCGCTGTGCGGCTGCAGTGACCTAGTACCGCGTCTTGATGATTTCGTGCTCTCCCCGGTTCCTCCGCCGCGGCGGACGAGGGACCTGGGGCACCCAGCGTTTTGGCTCGGATTACGAGATCTCATGGACACATCACTAGGTCAACGAGCGAAGGCGCAACGGCATGGCGCGAGACTCGGGCGGCATGGAGGTCTTTCTTGAAACTGAGCTACGGAACGCTGGCGTTGGTCGCTGTCGCTGCGCTGGTCCTTTTGACGCTGTCCTGGGGGCTTCCATGGACAGTTCCGCGAATCGCCGGACTGGCCATTGCAATTCCGTCTCTTCTGCTGTTCGTCCTGGCTCGCATTCAACTGGGGCGGGCATTCAGTGTGCGGGCCAAGGCAAGCACGCTTGTGACCAGCGGCATCTATTCCCGCATCCGCAATCCGATCTATCTCTTCGGCAGCTTGATGATCGCGGGAATCATCCTATGGATGAACAGACCTTGGCTGTTGCTTTTCCTCGCCG
>JBEKCX010000333.1:0-3466 GCA_050014655.1 Occallatibacter sp.
CTCTTCGATGAGTTCTATCTGCCCCAGGCCAACCTGCGGCAAGAGGCTCTGCACAGCATCATCAAGGGCCGCCCGCCGCAGACCTTCCTGAACCCCGAGCAGAAGTGGATCTTCGGCCAGCCGCACTCCGGCGAACCCGACCGCATCTTTTACTACCAGTTCTTCGATCGCGACCGCAACGAGTTCGCCAATCTCGCCCTCTTCGAGTTCGATCCCTCCACCTTTGCGCTCTCCCGCCGCATCTTTGCCTCGCGCGTCTTCTGGGACCAGGCAACCGATTCCTGGCGCTTCCAGAACGGATGGCAGCGGGACATCGAAGGCGCCAGCGTCACCGCGTACCGCGAGTTTGCGCAGACCTCCTTCTCTGAAATTCACGAAGATCCCGACTACTTCAAGAAGGAAGACATGCAGGCGCAGGAGATGAACTTCGGCCAGCTCGACCGCTACATCGGCGACCTGCGCCAGAGCGGCTTCGACACCATGAAGCTGCGCGTCCAACTGTGGCACAAGCTCGCCTACCCGTTCATCGCCGTCGTCATGGCGGTGCTGGCCATTCCCTTTGCGCTCTCCATGGGACGGCGCGGCTCGCTGGAGAGCATTGCCATGGCCATCGCCGTGGCGCTCGCCTACTTTGTCGCCGACAGCCTCTTCGGCGCCCTGGGCAACGTGAATTACCTGCCCGCCGCCTTGGCCGCCTGTTCCTCCGATATCCTCTTCGGGCTGGTGGGCGGCTATATGCTGCTGAGAACGCCCACCTGATCCGGGCAGTCTCATTTGCATTCTGGTTCGTTGCTTGCGTGGGGACCTGACTCCGCCGGTTTGTCAGCAAACGCGTAGATCGCAGTCTGTGTCACATATTGCGGGCACCCTGACGCCGGATGTGTCGGGTATTGAGCGTAGGAACGAGCACCGGGCATCATAAAGAGCAGTTGCCCACTCATTTGAAGCGGGATGGATAATGCGATAAGTAGCTTAATTGTCATGGGAGCCGGAGATCCCAAGCTGAGAAAGAATTGTCTGAAATGTCTCGATTAACATGTCAGTAGGCTTACCGGAAACAGCCGAGAGGCCGTCTTTGGCAATTCCCACATCAAACTCGTCTACGGGCGAAACGACGCCGCTCGTCAGATCCCATCTGCGACCGAGAAAGAAATAGCCTCCAGTGGAGCAATCTGTCACCAATAAGCAGGGGATAATCTGCATAAGGTATTTGTGTCCCGGCTCGATGAGCGGCGCTTGGTCGGAAGTAAGAAAGTCAATGACCTTGCCCGTTTGGTCCTGAGCCATTCCCCCTTTGACCGCAATATCAATCAATTGGCCTGCGTTTAGATTTGTCGGCTGTCTCTGCTGAAAAACATGGTCGATCCGGATGTTCATCTCCGTGTAGAGGCCGCCGCGGCCGCTTGTTTGATACACTCGATAGGACTCAAACGTGCCTATCACCCATTGGTAGTTAGTGTTCGCTGCAGTAAACTCAGGAGACCGAACCTTGCTTCTCACGATAATGGCTCCCGTATCGCAGCAAAAATAACCATGGCCCCCTTCATCCGTGACAGGCGGAAACCGTGAGTTCCAGTAGGCGTCTCTCACGGCACGAACATCTGGGGACACGGTATCGGTCTGGGTACTCAGGTTCACCGGGGTCTTGCGCCAGAGGTTGATCGGAGGTATCGGGCGGGGGAAACTGCCTATTGCCGTCACGACCTGCGATGGCTGCGCGGGCAGTGACGGATAGACGATGAAGACCAATCCAAAGAAGAGAAACGGAAAAGTTTTCTTTGCAACGCACTCCAAGATCGTATGCTCCTTAGAATGAAAGTAAACCAACTTGAAATGGGAGGGGTCTGCGCCCCTATTTGTCAAAGAACCTGCCGTGGCCGCCGTTGGCCCAGGGGTCGTAGTGCAAGGCGAAGTTGGCGCGGGTTTGCACGCTGGGGTGGCTGTACTCCCAGAACTCGATGAAAGGGCTGGGATTGGGGTCTTCGAGCCAGGCTTCGCCGAGGGCGTTGAAGCCGGCCACGGCGGTCTTTTGCGGGTCGGCGACGAGGCCGTGGATGGCCTCCTGGCCGTAGACGTCGGCCTGGTGCTCGAAGTAGCGGCTGAAGGCGTTGCCGGCCGGGGTCATAAGGAAGCTGACAATCGAGATGGCTAAGATGAGGACGACGAATCCGGCGCGCGTGGACAGCGGGGCGGTTTGGGCCTCCTCGTTCTGGAGCAGCCAGCGTGCGCCAAAGCGGCGCGCCAGCCAAGCGGCAGCGCCGGCGCAACCCCAGTAGACGAAGAACAGGGCAACGGCCCAGCCGGCGATCATCTTGGGGATGTGGTGGAGCACGTAGTGGCCGCTTTCGTGGCCAAAGATGAAGAGGATTTCGTCGTCGGGAATGCGGCCGGCGGTGGTGTCCCAGACCACGACGCGCTTGGTGGCGCCCAGGCCACTGACATAGGCGTTGAGGCCGTTGGTCTTGAGGCTGGCCTTCATCAGAAACATGCGCTCCGGGGGAATGCTGGTTCCGGTGCGGGCGACGACCTTCTCCAACTCGGCCACCAAAGCGGGATGATTCTTCGAAAGAGGTTCGAACTGGTTGAAGATCGGCTCGAGCAGCGGGGAGACGAAGAGGAGAAGCACCAGAATGGGGAGAGTGACGATCCAGATGCCCAGCCAGTAGCGGCGCGGCCAGCGGCGCACGATCCAGTTGAAGAGCAGCAGCACGGGCACGCCAATGAGCACCGAAAGCCCCAGCGCCTTGGACTGGTCGCCGATCCAACTGGCCCAGCCCTGGATGCTGATGCCGTAGGCGCGTTCAAAGTGGTAACCGAGAATGTCGAAGGGAATGCCGGCCAGGGTGGTGATGACGAAAAAGGCGGCGAAGAAAAGCAGACCCTGAAGCCAGCGGTGACAGGAGATTCCCTGAACCCACGATTCAATTCTGGCCCAGCCGCGGAAGGCGAGCAGGAGCCAGAGAAAGACCAGCGCCCAGAGCGAACCGGTGATGTCGAGGATGTTACGGATGCGGCTGAGGGCGATGGCCTTGGCCAGCTTCTCGGGGGGCAGGGAGTAAGCTTGCGCCGCGGGTTGGGCGGGGGTCGGCTGGGCGGCGGCCGGTGCGGACGGCGCGTTGGCCTGCAATGCGGCGCAATGGGGATCAAGCATGCCGGCAAGCAGGATGACGAAGCAGAACGAGAGCAGAAAGCGGCGAGCGAACATTATGGGATTCTTCCCTCCGGCAGGTGGTTTTGAGACAATTCAGACTACACATGCTTTTACCTCAGTTTTCCACGCCTACGCCAGAGTTTTCTTTCGCTGCCAGCGGGCAGTCCGCTTCCAAGCCTGCCCCTAGACCCTCGTCCGGGCGCTCGAATCCCACGGTTGTTGCCGTTGCCGCTCTGCTCCTGGCCATGCCCGCCGCGGTGGCGCTCACGCAGAAGAAACCTGCGCCGGTTCCCCATCCCGCGAAGGAGAACCAAT
>JBEKCX010000334.1:0-3434 GCA_050014655.1 Occallatibacter sp.
TTTATTCCACAATCTGCACGCAGCCACGGTCTATTCGCGCGGCATTTGATGCCGGCTGTTGCAATCGCGAAGTCTTCGGGTTCCCATATTCTGATTGTGGGATCCGGGAACCCACAATCCTTCATGGAGTTACTTCAACCATCTTAATAAACTTGGGCGCACGATGAAGCACTGGCTCCTCATTTCGGCACTTCTCCTCGCGGCCTGCTTGCAATTGGCTGCCCAGGACACGCCAACCGAGGACAAGCCGACCCTGGATAACCCGGTCCAGGAGGCGTCTCCGCCCGCGCCCCGCTATGACTTCCGTTACTCCTTCGCCGCCATCGACGATGCAACATTCTATAGTAATCTGACTCCGCCGCTGCCGCCGCCGGAGAAGCAGTTAGTGAGCGCTCCTTCCGTCACACTGTTTCAGAATCAGTTGCTGCTCGAGCCATCTTTTACTCTTCGTTTTCGCTCTCGCTGGACGCTGGCTTCAAGCGTGGTGGGCCTGGCCGAAACATTTCGCGGCTTGTCCGCGGCGGACTTCGATCTTCCACCGGGAAATACCGCCGCGGCGGCAGCTTTGGGCGCCGCGCTTGAGCCGTACTCCGGCACGCGCACCCAGTTACGGGTCAAGGAGAGTTATGGCGGCCTCTCCGCCGGAGACTTCGATTTCATGCTGGGCCGGCGAATCGTGCGTTGGGGCACAGGTTATGCCTTTAGCCCGGCCGGCGTGCTCGACCCGCCCCGCGACCCCACCAATCCCACCGACCGGCTGAACCTTTATGAAGGCCGCGACATGGTCAAGGCCGACTATGTGCGCGGACCGCACGCCTTGACGCTCGCCTGGTCAAGCGCCGCGTTAGCCCCCGCGGTGGCAAACCTGCACGACACGACCGCATTCCGGTATAACATTCTGGTGCATGGATTCGACACAGCTTTGATTGCCGGCGACGACCGCGGCGGAGACGCTTTTGGCGGCCTGACCTTCACCCGCGTCTTGGGCCAGGCCTGGGAGGTGCACGGCGATGCCGCCTGGCGCGAGCATGAGGCGGTGCTTCTCGGCGCCAAGTACACCGCTACTTCGGGCATAACTTTCATCGGCGAGTTCTACACGCCGCCCAACATTCCCTATTATCGGGATATGAACATCTCCCCTCTCGCCGGGAGGCAGAGTTACGCGTTTTTCACGGCCTACAAGAATCGCCTCCGGGAGCTGCCCGGCTGGAAGCAATGGGACTTGTCCGCCGCGGTAGTCGCAAATCTCAACGACCGCAGCACCATCGTCATCTTCGACGCCAATCGAAGATTCGGCAACCACTTCTCTTCCTATCTGCACCTGGAGATTCCAACCGGAAGCAGCACATCGGATTACGGCGCCACGCCGTACACCACATCCACTTCGGCAGGAGTCCGTTTTCAGCTATGACACCAGTAACCAATTCGGCCGCGACCAATCTCTGCAAAAAGCCGGAATTAGGCAAAGGCCCTACTTCGACGCTGTTCCGAGTCGTATTGACGGTTTGCGTGGTTACGCTAATCGTCGTCGCGATCTTGCTTTCCCTGGGAGTCATGCGCCTGTCGCAGGTTGGAATTACTGTTTTGACCGCTTTTGTCTATTCCGTGACCATCGGCATGCCTTCGGCGTTTCTTCTTCACCGGCTTGGCCATCGCTTTACTGACAAATACCCCCGCCTGATCGTTCTCATGTACGCGCTGGCACTGGTGTGCACGGCCACCGTCGGATGCCTTGCCAGCGGCTTTCTTATTCAGATCTTCGGAATCGTTCCCCGCGACTTTTATTGGTTCCGATTCCGGGCGGACCTTCCTTTCTGCGTCGTCATCACGCTGGTGATTGGGCTTGCCATGACCACCTATCAAACTCTTCTCTCCAAGTATCAGGCCGCCACCATCGAACTGCGCACACACCAGGTCGAACAGGAGCGCGCTTACAAACTGCTCGCCGAGGCCCGCCTCTCCGCGCTCGAGTCCCGCATCCATCCCCACTTTCTCTTCAACACGCTCAACTCCATTGCCGCGCTCATTCCAAGCAACCCGCGGCTGGCCGAAGATACCGTCGGCAAACTCGCCTCCTTACTCCGCTTTTCGCTGAATGCCAACCAGACCGGGCTGGTCCCGCTCAGCCAGGAACTCAAGGTGGTGCGCGACTATCTGGAGATCGAGAAGACCCGATTCGGCGCCCGCTTAAGTTATGAAATTGCAATTCCGGAAGCTCTTCAGGACGTGAAGGTGCCTCCGCTGGCGCTTCAATCGCTGGTGGAGAATGCGGTCAAGCATGTGGTGGCGCAGCGCGCGCAGGGGGGCGCAATCCAGGTCGCGGCATCGAAAGACTCGAACCGCATCCGGTTGGAAGTTCTCGACGACGGCCCGGGCTTCTCGCTCGATGCCATCACGCCCGAGCACGGCCTGGGCAATCTTATTGCGCGCCTGGAACTTCTCTTCGGAGGCGCGGGCCAACTGGAAGTAACTCGCGAGAACGGAAAGACGGCCGTTCGCCTGTCTTTCCCTGCATAATGGAAATAGCGATGGAAACCGCCCCGCTCAGCGCCTATCTTGTCGATGACGAGCCGCTCGCAATCGAGCGCCTTCGGCGGCTGCTGGCGAATTTCAACGGGCTTAGCATTGCAGGCAGCTCCACCGATCCCGCAGCGGCGCTCGACTACCTTAACAGCGAATCTGTCGACCTTCTATTCCTCGATATTCAGATGCCCGTCCTGAACGGCTTCGACCTTCTCGCCCGGCTGCGCGAACAGCCCTTCGTCATCTTTACCACCGCCTACGACGAATATGCGCTGCGAGCCTTTGAAGTCAACTCCATCGACTATCTCGTCAAGCCCATAGAGCCGGAGCAGTTATCGCGAGCGCTCAAGAAGCTCGACCGGCTTCGCCCGCCGGCCAGGGCGGATTGGCAGCAAAGCCCGGAGCTGCCGGCCCTGCTCAAGGAACTGGCCGCATCGCTGCGCCCGGAGCGGGTCGACTATCCGCGCCGCATTGCCTCGCGCGTGGGCGAGCGCATCGCGTTTCTGGACCTGGACGCCGTAACTCACTTTGTAGCCCAGGACAAACTCACTTACGCCCTGGTGAACGGGCGCCGGCACTGCGTGGATCAGACCATCGCCGAACTCGAGCGGCGGCTCGACCCGGCGAAGTTTCTGCGCGTCCACCGCTCCGCGCTGGTGAATGCGGACTGGATTCAGGAGGTAAACTCCTGGTTCGCCGGCAAGGTCATCCTCTCCCTCAAGGATGGTCAGCGCACGCAGATTCCCGTCGCCCGCGATCGCGTTCATTCTTTGAAATCGCGCTTGGGCATCTAGGAAACCTCTGAAAAACACTTTGCTTTTTAAGGATTCTGAGTAAAGCTATATTCGGAGGCGGATCACAGATGCAACAACTTAGCTTGGCTCGGCAGATGGAGTTTCAGCGCTACACGA
>JBEKCX010000335.1:0-3420 GCA_050014655.1 Occallatibacter sp.
AAAGCCCTTCGGCCTTGAGGCGCGCCTTGAGCTGCTCGAAGGCCAGTTGCAGCGAGCCGGCGCCGACCGGCTCCATGGTCTCGGCCACCAACTGCATCTGGCCGCGCTGCTCGTAGACGCTGACGCGGCCGCGGACCAGGACGTGGAGGCCGTCCTCGGGGCGGAAGCGGAGCAGCATGGCCTGGCGGCGGAAGAGAACAATGGGTAGCTGGGCGTCGGCGTCCTTGAGCGTGAAATAGAGATGGCCGGAGGGCGCGGGGCGGAAGTTTGAGATTTCGCCCTCGACCCAGACGTCGCCGTATTCCAGTTCGACGAGCTCGCGGACCTGGGCGACCAATTCGCGCACCGGCCAGATGCGGCGCGTCTGGCGCGGCTCGTCGAAGCTGAGATCGAGCTGAGGCGCGAATGGATCTTGCGAGGGCATTCCCTTGAAAGTGTAATTGGTGGCGGGTGATCGAGGCTCGCAGCCACCGTCGAGCGCCGGAGGTATCTCTCTGGGCGCAAAGCCGCGTCCGCTCCCCATGCGGTGGATGTCAACAATACCGGAAAGGGTCTTGCCGGCCGCAGCCCGTCAGAAGGCCGCGACTTGCTCCGCCGGGGCGGGCCGATCGACGTTGGGCAGCATCGCCACCAGCGCCGGCACTGCCTCCGGATCGGTCACCCTGGCGGGCAGGAACCTGCTCTCCGCCTCGAACTCCCGCACGTTGAGCAGCTCTTCCATCAACGAGCTGTCCCAGCGCCGCAATACGCTGTCCACCAGGAGCTTGAAATCGGAAAGAAAAGTGGCCCGGACCATGTACCGGGCGTCGAGCCGGCGCTTGGCGGGAAGAACCACCTTGTGATAGTAGGCGTTCAATTGGTGCCTGGGCACCCGGTCCAGAATCGTCTCCTCGCGCGCAAAAGCGATGGTGGCCGCCCCCGTGATCCCCGGACGGCAGGGAAAATCGGAAACCAGATGCTCCGGCAGCTTGGGGCGCGGACCCACCAGGCTCATATCCCCCCAAAGCACAGTAAGTATCCCCCGCCAGAGCCGGAGAATCTCCTTTCCCTTTAGATTATTCGATCTCCTGGATTTGAAGACTCGCCTTACCCATCGATTCCCTGCGCCGCCTGATCCCCCATTCCGCCCGGCAGCATCGGCGTCTTGACAGCCCTGAGCAGCTTGTCGGTCATCACCTGGAAGTGATGACCCATGACCGCCAGCGTCATGGCCGCGCCCACGCAATGGCGATAGCGCGTGGCCACGGTCAGCAGAAACTTCCAGTAACTCCACCGCTGCCGCCCGAAGACTCCCTGGCGGACGATGGAGGTAACAAAGGCGCGCGCATTTCCGCGCGTGAGCCAGCGCTGCCTCGACG
Organism: Occallatibacter sp.; assembly: GCA_050014655.1. Lineage (GTDB taxonomy): Bacteria > Acidobacteriota > Terriglobia > Terriglobales > Acidobacteriaceae > Telmatobacter. The sequence continues at coordinate 1,359 of JBEKCX010000335.1, forward strand.
CCCGTTCTCCACGCTTGGGCTGCGCGCGGCTCAGATAGAGCTTGACGCGCTCATAGTATGCCGCGCTGGAGTAGATCCTTTTCAGCACCGAGCGGTAACCCTCCATCAGCCGCGCGGCATCCATGCTGGGAAGAAAATTCAGCTTGTCGCCGGTGTTATCGCCGTGGCCCGCATCCAGAATCCGGCCCTCATTCCACAAGCGCCGGAATAACTGCGTTCCGGGCATGGCTTGCAGCAGGCCGACCATGGCAATGGGAATGCCGCTCTTCTGAATAAACTCGACCATGCGGTCGAAAATATCCTCGCGGTCGGTGTCGAAGCCCAGAATGAAACCGCCCATCACCTGCATGCCATAACTCTGGATGGCGGCCACGCTGTCAAGCAAACTGCGCCGCGTGTTCTGCAGCTTGTTGCAGGCGACGAGGCCCGATTCATCCGGGGTCTCGATGCCCAGAAAGACCGAAGTGAATCCCGCTTCCTTCATCAGTTGCATCAGCTCCGGATCGTCGGCCAGGTTGAGCGAAGCTTCCGTGATGAAATCGAAGCTGGTTTTGTGTTGGTCACGCCATTCGGCCAGCGCCACGCATAACTCCTTGGCGCGCGCCTTGTTGCCGATGAAGTTATCGTCCACGATAAACACCGACTCGCGCCAGCCGGCCGCGCGCAGCTGGTCCAGCTCTGCCAGCACCTGCGCCACCGCCTTGGTGCGCGGCCGCCGGCCGTAGATCTCGATGATGTCGCAGAACTCGCAGTTGAACGGGCAGCCGCGCGAGTACTGCACGGTCATGGTCGAGTAGCGGTTCATCCTGATGAGGCTCAGGTCGGGTAGCGGGCTGATCTCCATTTGCGGCCGTTCCGCAGCTTCGTAGACGGACTTGGCCGTCCCTTCTTCCAGGTCGCGCGCCAGCCCGGCAATGAGCGCCTCGGCCTCGCCGATCACCATGTGGTCCGCCTTGAGCTCGGCGGCCGGCAGGCTGCTGGCGATGGGCCCGCCCACCACCGTGCGCAGGCCGCGCGCGCGGCACCGCTCCACGATGCCAATCAACGACTCGCGCTGGATGTGCATTCCGCTCAGCAGGACAACGTCCGCCCAGGCCAGGTCGCGGTCGCGGAGCCGCTCGACGTTGATGTCCACAAGGCGCTTGTTCCAGGCTCCCGGCAAGAGCGCGGCCACCGTCATCAGGCCCAGCGGAGGCTGCGCGGCCCGTTTCCCCAGGAAGGACAGCGCATATTTGAAGCTCCAGAACGTCTCGGGGAACTCCGGGTAGATCAAAAGGGCGTTCATTGGCCGCCTCCTATGAGCAAGAGCATATAACGAGCATGGAACCGCGGGTCCATGCCCAGCTGCAACGCGTTTCATCGGGCCGGCAACCGCCGCGGCCACGCTCGACACGGAGTGCTGCTCTCAAGGTAGATTCTCTCACCGCACGGCTGGAAAACTGTATAGAAGGAGCCACTTTACCGAAAAGCGGGACGCATTCGGGGAGAATTCCAGGGGCTCGGCAGCTTCGCCTGAAGCTCCTCTAACCAGTGACCGGGCCGATGCCTCCCGCACCGCCCCCGCGCCGCTTGCCTTAAACTTGACAGATGGAAGAGTTCAGCAGGATTCAGCGCCTCCCGCCTTACGTCTTTAATATTACCGACGCCATGAAGCGAACGGCGCGGCTTCGCGGCGAAGACATCATCGACTTCGGCATGGGCAATCCCGACGCAGCCCCGGTCCGCGCACCAAGAATCGGTGCTAAACTATCCGCCATGAAGCGCACCCAACGTGACATCCACGATCCACATCCCAAGTTGTTCATCAACGCGCAGATCCTTTGGATCATCTTCGGGACTGGACTTCTCCATGATTGGCTACCTCGTCTCGCCAGGAGCTGGAAGGCAGGAGAGACCTTCAACCTGCCGCTGGACATTGCCTATACCGTGATAGGCGTCGTGCTTGTTGTCGTCGGCTTTATTACGGTCAACTCAGCGGTCAACCGGTTAGCGTCAAGGATCCCCTCCGATCCAGAGCCGCGTGAAACCAGGGCCGACGCATATCAAACTCCCAGTAATTTCA
>JBEKCX010000336.1:0-3415 GCA_050014655.1 Occallatibacter sp.
ACATTATTGAGGATGGGCTGGAACAGGAGAGTGCGGAAGTTATCCAGGAGGCCCACAGCGGCTAGCAGCATCACGCCCGGCAAGATGTGCAAGACGTAGGGAAGGGCATAGCGCAGCAGGCGCAGGAAGTTCTTCATGCCGGGCAGCCTGCCTGCCGGTCCGCCTCATCGACCAAAACCTGTCGCTGAGAACCCCGGAAGGCGGCAATCTCCGCGACGAACCGCAGCCGTTGAGTGCAAGACCCCATCTGGGTATTGTATCCGGCTCTTGTCAGGATGCGCCAAGTTGCCTTTCCGAAGCGCGGGGCTGAAGCAGCCGTAACTGAGCGCCCGCCGAATCACCGCGCCGATGCGGGCTCATGCCCCAGGATCGATTCGTAGAAGGCGCAGTAGCGGTCCGCAATCGCCTCGGCGTCGAAGCGCTCCAAGTTTTTGAAAACGGCGGCGCGCAACTGCTCACGGCCTCTGAGACCGGCCGCAATCGCCGTTGCGGCGGCCTGCGGCTCCGCTGGATCGATGAAGATTGCGCCCTCGCCCGCTACCTCCGTCATCGGTGGCCGGCGCGAGGTAATCACCGGGCAGCCGCACGCCTGCGCCTCCAGGATGGGCAAGCCGAATCCCTCTTCTAGCGAGGGAAACAGCAGAGCCAGCGCGTTCCCATAGAGCGCCTGCAACTCCTCGCTGGTCGCGTTCACGACTTCGACAACGCGGTCTTTCAGCCGCTCCTCGCGAATCGCGGCCCGCAGTTCGCCGGGCAGCGCTTTGCCGGCCATAACCAGCCGCGCGGCTGAAAACTCATCCATTTCGGCCAGCCGCGCAAAGATGCGCAAGACACCCGCGCGGTTCTTGTACCACTGGTTTCCGCCGACATGCAGGAAATAGCGTTCGCCGGGCTTTAATCCCAGCCTCGAAGCCAGGTCTTCGGGAAGCGCCGCGCCGGGCCGGTAACTCCAGTTGAGCGAATTCCAGACCACGCGCAACTCACCGCGGTTCTTGCCCGTCCCGCCGGTCAGCGCCTCCAGGTCGCGGGCCGTCTTGCCGGAGACGCAGAGCACGTGACGCGCCCCGCGCAGGCCGGAGAGAATCCAGCGCTGCAGCAGCCGCCCCGACCATCCTGTGTGTGCCTGGGGAAACTCGCCCCGCGCCGCGCGGATGGCCAGCAAATCGTGACAGGTGATCAGATTGGGCTTCCCCCGCGCCGCGCGCAGATACATCGAGTTAGAGTGGTCGAGAACATGAACCAGATCGTGAGACCTCGCCAGACGGCGCAGCCGCGGAGGAAAGAGCAGAAACTTGTCCAGGTAGCCGAGATACTTCTTCAGCGAGGAGCCCCAACCCAGCCGTGAAAAGAATGCCCGCGGCTTGGCCACGGTGACCGAATGGTCGCGTGCTTTCAGCGTGCGCTCCAGCCAGGCCGCGTAGCGCAACATGCTCTCCTGGCCGTCCGGCTCATAGTTCGCCACAAGAAGTATCCGCATAAGTCCACCATATCATCGGGTCCGATTCGCCTTCACGAAGCAAGACCTGTTTCCACGGCCGGACCTGGAGCCCCGGCAGTGGAAACAGGCCGTGAAAATCGGATGAACTCTTAGAAGCTGACCTTCCGCTCCGGAAGCCAGGTTAGCTGAATCGTCGTAGTAGTTACAGTTTGCTGGCCGGGAAGATAGATAGGCGCCTTGTAGCGCTCGTAGGCGAAGTCGCCCTTGACCTCGAAGTCCTTGCCGATGCGCTTGACCGCCTGGAAGTTGATGTCGTTCAGGGTCGTTCCGCCAGGGATGAAGTCATAGGTCGCCTTCTGATTGCGTACTCCCGCCTGGAACCACTCGTTGCCGCTCAGATGATAGGTGATCCAGCCCTGGCCGCCCTTGTCCTCGCGGCCGATCCAGTCGCCGAATAGCTGGCCATTGTTCGTGTAGCCTTGTTGCTGGAGACTTTCGTAGTACATGAAGTGGCCGGCTTGAGGATAGCCATTGGTCATATGGCTGGAATCGCTGATGCGCACTGGGGGCGCGGTGGAGGCGGCCTCAGCGCGTATGTCCAGTTTAGGAATGCCAGGAACATGGGAGAGATAGATACCGGGCCGCCAGGCGGCGCGCCGGGGAGCATCGACAGGGGACACATCGTCGTGCACTTCCGAGTCGCAGTAGAGAGTGAGCCAGTTACGCAAGTAAGGAAGCCGGTAGGAGAAGTCGAATGCGCCAAAGCGGGCGCCGGGACTATCGCGAGTGCCTTCTGCCGATCCGGCGGCAGAGAAACTGAAGAAACTCTTCAAGAAGGTGTGCAGCGTGATGGGCTCGGTCCCTTCCCCTCCCCAGATGACAGTGCGCTCGAAGCCGAACTCCAGGTCCGGTGTGGGCTTGAAGCTGACTTTCTCAACGTGAGTCCAGGGATCGTTGGGATAGGTGTGGCCCTTGAGCGATCCTATCAAAAATTCGTACCGGAAGGGGCCGGTTAGCCGGGAGAGCAGCGGAATCCGCAGCGGCTCGATGCGGTTGACGCGGAAGGAGTAGATGTTTTCGGCGTTATTGGAGTACGCCATGCCGCCACCCAGTGCAGGGCCGAGCCAGTCGTCCTGTTTGCCGAGGGATATCTCGTGGTTCAGGTAATGGGCGGAGGCGTAGGCCTCGACCACGCGTCCATGGGCAGTTGCGGCGATGGGTCCCGTCGGGATAGTGGTCTGGATGTATGGGAGTCCAGTGGCCGGATCGATAGCTATCGGAAACCAGTTTGCATCCGCTGCCGCGAGCGTCTGGGTCAGCACAGCCGAGTAACCGGCAGCCGAGGGCGCGCCCTGAAACTCGCCGCGCGCGTAAAGCAGGAACCGGCCGACGGACGCATAGCCGCTGGCTCCGGAGTAGTTGTTGAAGCCGCTCTCGTAGGGGCGCCCGTAGTCGTTGATGACTGTCGATCCCAGATGATAGCTATCGCGAAGCGGCGTGCCGCTGATGGCCCGCGCCACGGTGTAAACCGACTCCGCGCGCGTGCCGCCCTGACGCGTCAGGCACGGGCCCTGCATGTCGCCGCTCAGCATGTGAATCAGCGCATCGTAGATGCCCTTCGCCTCGTCAGTGGCTGGACCCGCGTCGTCTTCCTCGTCCTCGATGCGCTCGCCTGTCTCTTCCAGCGCGTGCTCCAGACTCGAACGCGTCCACGGACGCATCCCCAGATACACGCTATCCACGTAGCCCAGCGAGTAAAGCCGCAGCACCGCCGGATAAACCCAACTGTCGACCGGAATGTACGGCGAATCCAGCAGCGACGGTTCGCAGACGGTCTCCGGACGGCCAGCGTCGCTGTCCCACTGCCCCGCCCCCGTTCCCGGCACCGCCTTTCCAGCCCCCGCCGCTCCCGCCTGTCCGGCTGCCAACGCGCTGCACGTTGCAAGCACAATCGCTGCCAACAACGCAGCACGGTTA
>JBEKCX010000337.1:0-3404 GCA_050014655.1 Occallatibacter sp.
TGGCCTTGTGCTCGGGCGTCTCGCGCGCGCTCCACTTGTTGTATTCATTTCCCTGGATGCCCTCGCGCGTAATCTGGTTCGGCCAGGTGCGATCCAGCCCGGTCGGCTTGAAGGCGCCGTGGAAGTCGATCAGCAGATGATTCTCGGCCGCCGTCTTGGCAACGTCGTAGTACCAGTTGACCGCCCACTGGTCGTCGCGATCGATGAAGTCGATCTTCAGGCCCGCGATGCCCCACAGCGCGTACATGGGGAAGTCCCGCTTGTAAACCTCGCTATCGATGAAGTCGTTGAAGTGGAACCACAGCCAGACGCGCACGTTTCTTTCCTTGGCATACTGGACCAGCTCGGGCACGATCGACTTGTCGCCGATCTCCGACAACTGATACGGCCAGCCCATGTCGGCGGCGAGCTGGATGTACTGCTTGAGCGTGGGAAGGTCGTTCTTCCCTGTAGCCGACCACCAAGTGCCCCAGGACGCCATGCCGGGCTTGATCCAGGAGGTGTCGGCAAGCTGGCTCGGGGTGGCAAGGTTTAGCACCAGGTCGCTCTGGATAAGCTCATAGGGCTTGCGTCCGATGAGGAATACCCTCCAGGGAGAGCTGTGCGGCGTTTTGGCGACGACCAGTCCCTTTTGCACCTGGCCGGCCGGAGCGGGCGCCGTATTCTCCGCCGGGGCCATCGCCCCCGACGGCAAGCGCGGCGGCCATGGCCGCGCGGGAATTGGAGGAGCGAGCTCGGTCTGGAGAGTATTCATGAAGCCGGGTTTGGCTGCCAGCCACATGCCGGACCAGTCGATCAAATCGGATTCCGTGATGGCGACGTACGCCGCGGGCGTCTGCACCAAAAAAGGCAGACCATACTTGAAAGCAGGGTTCATCGTGGAGAGCTTCGCGGGCCGGAACTGCCACTCCTGCGAGCCGATGAAACCGCCCTCGGGGCGGCTGGGGCCTTCGGCGTTGTTCCAACCCGCCCAGATCTGTTCGTCGTCTGGGAAGGTGAATTCCGTCGAGTCGCGCGTGACGGTAAAGGTATCCATCCCCGGCTGCTTGGGGAGAACCACCCGGAAAGCCACGCCGTCGTCGTAGGCGCGCGCCACCACGCCATAGGTCACGTCGCCCTCCCCAAGCGTCAGGGTCATCTCGTTGTAGTAATCCCTTACCTGGCGGTTCTTGCCGAACTGGTTCTCCCAGCGGTTGTCGCCCGTGGCCCGCTCTTCGCTCCGCACCACTGGATTCTCGCCCAGTCCTACGCCGCCGGCCAGTTCCAGCCCCAGGCGGGACCGCAGTAGGAGCGGCTGGCCGTCCACCGTGATGCTGTAGCCCAAGGGAAAGTCGGTGTAGATGGTGATGGCAATCTTGCCGTCCGGCGAGTGAACCTTGTGGGTAGCGAGGCCCGCGGCCGGCAGGCAGGAAAGCGCAGCCGCGCCAAGAAGCAACCCCATCATCGAGCAAATGCGACGGATATTCATGACTTTCGCCTTTCCTTCCGCCGGCTGCACGGTCAGGTCTCTATTTCGCATCCGTTTCCACTGCCCGGGCCCGGCCAAAAGCATACGCCCTCGCCGGGCAGAATTGTAAACCTTTTGAATTGGCCTCCGGTAAACGCCTGTGTGGTGCCCCGCCGGCTGCCCCCCGCAGGCCCGCCCCCTGACCCCTGCCGGTACAATGGAGTCGGAAGCCCGAACCCCACCCAGCGCATGGCCGACGAAGAGCGGAAGAAGCACCACAAGCCCGATGAAGACCCGGTCGGCAAAGTCTACGACTCCCGGCTGATCCGCCGCCTCGCCCATTACCTGCGCCCTTACTGGATTCAGGCCACCGTCTCCGCCCTGGCCATCAGTTGCAAGTCCATGAGCGACGTCACCGGGCCGTACCTGGTCAAGGTGGCCATCGACCGCTACCTCACGGGCGCGCCCGGCCCCGCCACCAACTGGCTCACGCGCCGCCTGCCGGCCAACGCCTACCACGGCATCACCGAGCTGGCCGGCATCTATATGGGCGCGCTTTGCTGCTCCTATCTCTTTCAATTCATTCAGACTTACCTGATGCAGTGGACGGGGCAGAAGATCATGTTCGACCTGCGCCGCGACATCTTCCGCCACATGCAGCGCATGGACGCCGGCTTCTTCGACACCCACGCCGTGGGCCGCCTGGTGACGCGGCTGACCTCCGACGTGGACGCCATCAACGACATGTTCACCGCCGGCGTGCTGGCCATCGTGGACGACTTCTTCAACCTGGTGGTCATGTCCGCCGTCATGCTCAGCATCAACTGGAAGCTGGCGCTGATCGCATTCGCCGTGCTGCCGCTTATCCTGGTCGTCACCCGCATCTTCCGCGACCACGTTCGCGAGAGCTTCCGCCGCGTCCGCGCCGCCATCGCCCGCATCAACAGCTTCACCCAGGAACACATCTCGGGCATGAGCGTGGTGCAGTTGTTCAACCGCGAGCGCCCCGCCTACGACGACTTCGAGGCCGTCAACCGCCTGCACATGATCGCCTTCAAGGACACCATCTTCGCCTACGCGCTCTACTATCCCGCCGTCGAACTGCTTTCCTCCTTGGCGATTGCGCTGGTCATCTGGAGGGGCGGATTCGGCGTGATTTCGGGCGGCGTCACCATCGGCGTGCTGGCCATGTTCATACAGTACTCGCAGCGCTTCTGGCGGCCCATCCAGGACCTGAGCGACAAGTACAACATTCTGCAGGCGGCGATGGCGGCCTGCGAGCGCATCTTCAAGCTGCTCGACACGGCCCCGGAGATCGTAAGCCCGGCCGATCCCGCCGAGGGCGACGGATCGAACCGGATCGAGTTTCGCCACGTCTGGTTCACCTATCAGAAGCTGACCGCGGCGCAGCGGGAGGCTGTCGCTAAGGCTGCGCTGAAGGGTACGGGCTTCAGCCCGTACATCAACTCCGCTCAGGAACCGGGGGCTTTAGCCCCTGAGGGAAGTCCATTCGCCTATCTCTCCGCCATCCCCGGCATCGAGTGGATTCTCAAAGACGTTTCCTTCACCATCGAACCGGGGCAGACTGTGGCTATCGTGGGCCACACCGGGGCGGGCAAGACCACCCTCACCAGCCTGATGATGCGCTTCTACGACGTGACCGCCGGGCAGATTCTGCTGGACGGAGTGGACCTGCGCCGCCACGATCTGACCGCGCTCCGCCAACACTTTGCGGTCGTCCTGCAGGACCCGTTCCTCTTCACCGGCACCATCGCCGAGAACATTCGCCTGGGCAACCAGGAGATTACCGAGTCCGATCTGCGGCGCGCGGCGCGCGACGTGAACGTGCTGGACTTTATCGAGAGCCTGCCGGCGAAGTTTGACGAGCCGGTGCGCGAACGCGGCAACTCGCTCTCCACCGGCCAGAAGCAGCTTATCAACTTTGCCCGCGCCCTGG
>JBEKCX010000338.1:0-3403 GCA_050014655.1 Occallatibacter sp.
TGGCCGAGGCCATCTCAAGCAGCGGTTCTCGTCGCCGGTGCTAGAGTGGTTTTATACCCACTCGTTTGCCGGAGTTTGCCTTCTTGCCGGGTTTTCGCACGCTGCTCGTGGTCTTTCTCGCTCTTCCCGCCGCCGCCCAGGCCGCTGCCCGCGTTGAGGCCGCGCCCGTGCCGGCGGAGATGCGTTCGACGGCCTTCACCGTCACCGTGAACGGCCAGCCGGTGGACGTGGCGCACGCGGCGGCGAGTTATGAGTACGTCAGCTTCGATACGATCGGCCCGGTGGATGTGGCGATCACTGCTACCGAAGCCGGATTCTGGGACAAGGGCGTCGATATTCAGCCCTGGCGGCTCGGCCTGCGGCCCACCAGGCAAGGCCAGACCATCCGCTTTCGGCTGGCCGGGCCGGCGAAGCTCTCGATCTCGCGTCCCGGCGACTTTTTGAACCACGCGGCCATGCTGTTTCTGTTTGCGGGCGCGCCGCCTCCGCCGCTGCCGCGCGACCCGAAGATCCACGCTTGGCAGCCGGGAGTCTACCGCCAGAGCCTGAACCCCAAGAGCGGCGAGACCTATTACCTTGCTCCCGGCTCCTACTTCTTCGGCAGCCTGAACCTGTGGAAGGTGCACGACGTGAAGATCCTGGGGCGGGGGACGATCGTGTATGACGGACCGCAGGACCCGAACAACGACGAAGGCTGGATGCAGAAGCCGGACTGGCACTGCATCGGCGCGCTGGAGGCGCAGAACGTGGAGATCGACGGGCTGACCTGCATTGTGCGCTCGCGGACCTGGTCGATCCAGATGAAGGATTCCACCGGGTTCATCTTCGACGACCTGCGGGTGATCGGCGGCAACCCCGGCAACGCCAACCAGGACGGCATGGACTGGCTGGGCGGCGGCAACTCGGTGGTCCGCAACGCCTTTCTGCGTTCCTCGGACGACGTCTTCGCCATGCAGGGCAACTGGGACGGCTACACCGACGAGGAGATGCTGCGGCCGGGCGCGGATGTGCACGACATTTTGATCGAGAATAGTGTGGTCTCGACCAGCATCTCGAACATTGTGCGCGCGGGCTGGCCGCGCAAGACCTTCAACTCGCGCAACTTCACGCTGCGCGACTCGGACGTGCTGCATGGCGGCATCGGTGCCTGCGGCCAGACCTTTGCGCTGCTCGGCTTCTGGGGCGCAAACAACGCCAAGGGCGACCACTCCAACTACACCTTCGAGAATCTCTTCCTGGACAACTGGTACTCGCTGGTGCAGATGGAGCAGGAGTTCCCAGGGCTGCACGGCTTTACCTTTCGCAATATCTGGGCGCTGGACCAGCCGCCGCTGACCGGTTCGACGATGATGGGCGACGTGGCCGGCGTGACCTTCGACAACGTGAAGTACGGGCAGACGCGCGCCGCCGGCGATGCCGACCTGCCGTTGGTGGTTTCAGGGGGCGCGCAGCCGCCGCAGTTTACCGCCAGCCACGACCCGGTGGCCGCGTTCACCTTCGATCCTCCGGTCTTTGCGCCTGGGCAGAGGGTCACTTTTACCGCGCAGGCGTCGCCCGGCGCGCGCTATACCTGGTTCTTTGGCGACGGCGCCAGGAGTACTGAGGTTCACGGCCGCGTCGCGCGCCACGTCTTTCCCGACGCTGAGGGCACCGAGCTGGACGGAGGGGCGAAGGGCGCGGGGCGCTTTAGGGTTCTGCTGCGCGTCGAGGCCTCGCAGGGGAGCGCCAAACCCTCGACCGAGGACTGGGCCGGCCAGGGAGTGGTGGCCGTGGCGCGCTGGCACGAAGCCGCGGCCGAAGCCGGCCAGGAAGCGCCCGGCCTAGCCTGGCAGATCTACCCCGGAGAATGGACCGAACTGCCCAACCTGGCCGCCGAGCGCGCGGTCTTCAGCGGCCAGTCGCCCAACCTGCGCGCCGATTCCCAGGGCTTTACGCATTATGCCGCGGCCTGGGACGGCCTTATCGACATTCCCGCCGACGGCGGCTACACCTTCCACCTGCTGGCCCGCGACGGCGCGCGGCTGGTGATCGACGGAGTGGAAGTGGCTAAGACCGGCCCTTCGTTTGCCCAGGTCTGCGGCTCGCCGGGGAATGCCATGCGCTATGATCGCGGCTCGCTGGGGCTGCGCGCCGGCAAGCATTCGTTTCATCTGGAGGGGCTGCACTTCGCCAGCCAGGGCGGGCCGCGGCTGCTTTGGGAAGGTCCCGCGCTGCCGCTCACCGACGTGCCGCCAGCCGCCTACACCCACGTTCGCCAGGATGTGGTGGTGGGACAGCGCCCCTGAGGCCCCAAGGGAGGCTGGCAAAACCGGCAGGGTGAGCGAAGCGATCTGAGTGTGCCCATGAGCGAACAAGCCCGGCTGGGTCGGCGAGCATGCACTTTAGTGCGCCGATTTCCGCCCGCAGGTAATTGCAGCCCGCCAAGAATCTCCTCATCTTCTCTAAATTGTTTCTAATGGTTGCCGATGCAACCGTCATTGAGGTCACCACGAATGAATGCCAACAATCTCCCAGCCTTCCTGCTTGCTTCGCCCGAGCCGGCTCTTCTGGCGGCCATCGAACCAATTCTGCTGGCCTCCGGGGCGCGCGTCGAGGTGGTTTTGGCCGCCGAGGCCGCGCTGGCCGCCATCACCGCGGCCACTCCACCCAGCCTGGCGCTGCTGGACGCGAAGCTGCCCGGCATGGAGATAGGCCAGTTGCTCGCGCAGGCGCGCGGTCAGGTCAGCGGCAAGCGGATGGCGATTGTCCTGATTTCGGACACTGTGACGCAGGCGTGGATCGACCGCCTGGCTGAGGGCGTGATCGACGATCTGATTCCGCGCACGGCCGAATCGTCGTACTGGCGGCTGCGCATCGATCTGCTGCTGCGCGCCAGCCGCTGGCTGCACGAGCTGGAGGTGCTGCGCGAGGCGGCGGTGCTGAACGCGCAGACCGACCGGCTGACCGGCGTGTACAACCGCGAGACCATGCTGGCGCTGCTGTTCCGCGAGACCGATCGCGTGCAACGGATGAATGGCTCGCTGAGCATGATTCTGTTCGACATCGACGACTTCGGCCACTGGAACTCGCGGCTGGGCGCCGAGGCCTGCGACGCTCTGCTCTGCAACGTGGTCAGCCGCACCACGCGCCTGCTGCGCAGCTACGACCTGCTGGGCCGCCCCGGCATGGACGAGTTCCTGATTGCGCTGCCCGGCTGCACCACAGCCAACGCCGGCATGCTGGCCGAGCGGCTGCGCATCGAGGTCTTCGCCGCGCCCTTCCGCGTGGAGGGCGAATCGATCCGGCTGTCGGCGTGCTTTGGCGTCGCCAGCAGCCATGGACGCTCTCCGGTGGTGGTTCTGCGCGAGGCCGAACAGGCCCTGCAATGGGCCAAGGCCGAAGGCCCGGAGTCGATCCAGTTCTT
>JBEKCX010000339.1:0-3386 GCA_050014655.1 Occallatibacter sp.
CTGCGGCGGATGGAACCTGGGAAAGCACGAATCCACATGGTCTGGGTACTAGCTCCGGCGCAGCGGCTTCTGCATGGGGACCACCTGCACCGTCACGTCGCGAACTTCGGAAAGAAAGCGGTTCAGCACCGAGCCGCGCAGCAGCACATCCCACCGCGAGCGGGCCGACTGGCCAAAGACCACGTGGGAGATGCTCTCCTGCTGGGCAAAGCGGATGAGGGCGTCGGAGACGTTGCGGTCGGTGAGCGAAACCACCTTGGCGCCCAACTCGCGCGCCATGCGCTGGTACTCTTCCAGCCGGTGGTAGGCTTCCGGGTCGCCGTGCCCCTTGTCGTCGTCGGGACGGGTGACGTAAACGGCGTACCAGTTGGTAGCCAGGCGGCCGGCTATGCGCGAGCCCACGCGCAGCAGCCGTTCGCCGCCCGGCCGCGTGCTCAGGCAGACCATCACCTTCTCCGGAATTGGCGCTTGCTCCAGTCCCTGCGTGCGGCGGTACTCTGAGGCGCGGCTGCTCACCTGTTCGGCGGTGGTGCGCAGTGACAGCTCGCGCAGCATGTTCAGGTTGCCCTTGCGGAAGAAGTTGGCCAGCGACTGCTCCACCTTTTCCGGCGCATAGATCTTGCCCTGGCGCAGCCGCGAGCGAAGCTCCTCCACCGTGATGTCGATGTTGACCACCTCGTTGGCGCGCTTCAGAAAGTTGTCGGGGACGGTCTCGCGAATGATGGTGTTGGCGGAGCGATTGACGGCGTCGTTCAGCGTCTCCAGGTGCTGGATGTTCACCGCGGTCATTACGTTGATGCCCGCATCCAGCAGCTCCAGTACGTCTTCGTAGCGTTTGCGGTTCTTGCTGCCGGGCACGTTGGTGTGGGCCAGCTCGTCCACAATCACGGTGTCGGGATGGCGGGCCAGAATGGCGTCCACGTCCATCTCTTTCAAATTGACGCCGCGATAGGCGATGACGCGCTGGGGCACGATCTCCAGGTCGCGAATCCGGTCCTCGGTCTCCTTGCGCCCGTGGCTCTCCACCAGCCCGATCACCACATCCACGCCCTGCTGGTGCTTCATCAGGTAAGCGTCGTTGAGCATGTGGTAGGTCTTGCCCACCCCCGGCGCAGCCCCGATATAAATGCGCAGCTTTGCGGGTTCCGGCTTCTTGTCGAGAATGATCTCGGCCATGCTCAGCCCACCTCGACTGGATGGCGAACCGCTTCCACCGCCGCCACCGGAAGCGTAAACCGGAAGGTGGTTCCGGTGCCCAGCCGGCTCTCCACGGCGATCTGGCCGCCCAGCGATTCCACCAGCCGCCGCACCAGCGCCAGACCCAGGCCGGTGCCACTCTCTGAGAATGGATTGAAGCGATCGAAAATGGTGCTCAGCCGCTCCGCCTCGATGCCGCGGCCGGTGTCGCGCACCGTGAACTGCACAAACTCCTTGACCTCCTCGGCTGCCAGCAGGATCTCGCCCTCGGCAGGCGTATAACGGATCGCATTCGACAGCAGGTTGTCCAAAATGGTGCGCAGCGCGCGCCGATCGGCGTTCACCACAGCCAGATCGGCATAGGCCTGTATCTCCATGCGAATGTGCTTCTTGGCGGCCTCGTCGCAAAAGCGGTCGCGGGCCTCGGCCAGGGCTGCGAACGGGCGCAGCCGCTCCAGCTTCAGCTCCCGCTTGCCGGTATCCAGTTCAGCCACTTCGATCAGGTCGTTCATCAGATCGTCCAGCTTCTCTGACTCCTGGCTGGCCTCCGCCACCAGCTCGGCCTGCAACGGGCGCAGCTCTCCGCCAAAGCCCTGCCCCAGGGCATAAAGCCCGCGCCGCAAACTTAGCAGCGGGTCGCGCAGCTTGCGGCTGGCCACGCTGATGAACTGGGTCTTGAAGCGGTCCGTGTCCTGCAGGCTGGTCACATCTTCCAGCGTGGTCACGGTGCCCAGCAGCCGTCCCTCCGCGTCGCGCATGGGCGTGGTGCGCAGACGATAGCTGCGCTCGCGGTTGCCGATGCGCATGGGCAGCATGGCCGCGTCGCCGTCGGCGGCCACCGCCTTCTGCATGGAGACGGCGTCGCGGATGGCATTCAGAATCTTGTCGCCGCCGGGAGCTTTGGCCAGCGCCACGCGGTCCGTCGCGGCCTCCCCAAGCAAATCCGCCGCCGCCGGGTTCACCTTGAGGATTTGCCCCTTGCCGTCGGTCACGATGATGGGCTCGAAGATCGATTGCAGCACCGCGTCGGAGAGTTGAAACTCCATCTGCCGGCGGCCCGCCTCGGAATCGCGCAGCTCCCGCAGCCGCACCGCGATGCGGTTCAACTCCGCGGCCAGCATGCCGAACTGGTCGCGGCTGCTCCACTCCACCCGGTGCTCCAGGTTGCCCTGCGCGATTCTGCGCGCATCCCGCGCCAGCATGCGGATCGGCCGCAGCACAAAATAGACGGTTCCCAGCTCCACGATCAGCGCCGCCAATATGAAGCCGTAGGCCAGCCCCGACTGCCCCGTCGCCTCCAGCGCGCGGTGCGTCAGAGCCACCAGCCCCACCGTCAGGCCGGCAAGCAGCACGCAGCCGAGAATCAGCCGCTGAGTAAGGTTGAGCATCGCCCGGTCTCCGCGCCGGCAGGTGATTGGTCCAATTGTTCGCAGTGTAACCGGGAGGCCCGATTGAAGAAAAGCCCAAAGGGCTCATGCGGCACTTCTTACCGCAATTCGAAGCAGGTCCGCAAGGCAATACGCCCATTGTCGCGGACGCCGCCGCGGCGGGTCACAGCTAGTTCTTTGGCCGTATGAAGATGTTCCATTTCGAGATGTAGCGCCAGCCTCCCGGCCGGCTGTAACGTGGGCCTCCTGGCCCACGTTCGCTCATTCGATAGAACATCTTCTCCCGGTCACCGACCTAGTGCCGCGACTTGGTGATTTTGTAATCATACCCGGAGATTTGGGCGCCCCGGTCCCTCCTCGCTGCGGCGGAGGGACCGGGGACGGAAGCTTCCGATCTTCCACTGGACCAGATCCCTAACGAAAAGTCGCCTAGCGTTCATCGACTCGCCGCACAAGAGTCTTTGTTGCCGCCAACAGCCCCGTCCACTCCCGATCCAGACCTCAACCAGGCGCTGGGGGCCTTCTGAGCTGCTGGCCCGTCATTCCACGCTCCCGTGGCGCAAGATTCCCCCCCCAGCCGCGCACACTGGTCATATGGGCGAATCCATCATGACGGTATCATTCCAAAGGGCGCGCCGGGCGTCCTTCCGTGCGCGAAGAAACAGCGAACATCCCTGAACGGCCCAGGGCCGACGCATATCAAACTCCCAGTAATTTCAGCAGGTAGGGGTGGTTCCATGCGGCTTTGAGGCGTTTTCCCTTGATGCTGCGTTTGAAGGTTGTTTCCTGTTTGAGCAGGTT
>JBEKCX010000340.1:0-3378 GCA_050014655.1 Occallatibacter sp.
AGCTCTGGGTCGATCAGGGATGGGCCGTCGCCGCGGCGGGCATGGCGTGGTCCGTCGTCCGCTTCCACACGCAGATCCGCCAGGCGCTGCCGGTGGTCTGCTGCTGTTTGCTAGGCGGCGGGCTGGCGGGAGTTGCCGCGGCTCGAGTCAAGAAGCATCTGCAACCCGCCCCAGGGACGAAGGCGGAGGAGCGCGCCGATGGTTGACTTCCTCTCCCATTACATCGGCTGGCTGGGTATGCCGCCGGTCAGCGTGCTGACAACTGTTTTCGGCGCATTCGCCGTGACCTTCGCCGTCATCGTCTGCTGGAGCAGGCTGGTGAAGGACTTTGGCCCGATCGGCGGCATGATGGCCGCCGGATTCATCATCGGCACATTCTGGGTGCTGAACCACAAGCTGCCCGGCTTCGGCATTCATCCCGAGGGCTTGCCGCATCCCGATGGAGGGATCAAGCAGTTCGGCTTGATCTATCAGGGTTTTCGCGGAGCTGCGCCGTGGGTGGACATGGGCACGGCCATCGGCTTCGGACTGTGGGTCTGCGGGCTGGCCGAGGCGCCCAGGGAAGAACGGATGCGGCTGGCCGCCGAGAGCCTTCCCCGCATCGGCGCGGCCATCGCGGGCGGCGTTTTGGGCGGAGTACTAGCCGGGCTTGTCGGCTGGACAGGCGCAAATCTCTTTGGATACTGACGATGGCTGAGTATCTTCTTGCACACGATCTAGGCACCAGTGGCAACAAGGGCACGCTCTATACGCCCGAGGGGCGGCTGGTGGCGAGCCATGCCTGCTCGTATCCCACCCGCTACTTCAATGGCAACTGGGCGGAGCAGAATCCCGAAGACTGGTGGCGGGCCATCTGCGTCTCCACGCGCAAGCTGCTGGAGCAGGCTGCGGTGCGCCCGGCGGATATCGCGGTGGTGGCGCTGAGCGGCCAGATGATGGGCTGCACGCCGGTGGATGACCAGGGCAATGCGCTGCGGCCGTCGATTCTGTACTGCGATCAGCGGGCCACGGAACAGGCGAACGAGATTCTGTCGCGGATCGGCGCGGTCAGTTTCTATCGCATCGCTGGCCACAGGGTAAGCGCCTCTTACACGCTGGAAAAGCTCATGTGGATTCGCGATCATGAGCCGGACGTTTTTTCCCGGACCGCAAAGACCCTGTGCGCCAAGGATTACATCAACTGCCTGCTCACCGGCCGCATGGCTACCGACTACTCCGACGCTTCGGGGACCAACGCCTTCGATCTGAATAGCTTTCGCTGGTCGGAGGAGATACTGTCGGCCGCGCGCCTTGCGCCGGAGCTGTTTCCCGAGCCCACGGAATCGAGCGCGATTCTGGGCGCTGTGACGGCGCGAGCGGCCAGCCAGACAGGGCTGAAAGAGGGAACGCCGGTAGCCGTGGGCGGCGGAGACGGAAGCTGCGCCGGCGTGGGCGTGGGCTGCATCCGGCCCGGCTCGGCGTACAACTATCTCGGCTCGTCCTCGTGGATTGCGCTTACCGTCAAGGAGCCGATTGTCGATCCCGCCATGCGGACCATGAACTGGGCGCACTGCGTGCCTGGTTATCTGCACCCCAGCGGCACCATGCAAACCGCCGGCGCAACGCATAAATGGATCAGGGAGACGCTTTGCGCCAAAGAGGAGATGGAGGCCGGGCGCAGCGGCCGCGATGTGTATGAACTGCTCGACGAGGCCATCGCCGGCGTGCCCGCCGGTTCGCGCGGCGTGCTGTTTCTGCCCTATCTGCTGGGCGAGCGGACGCCCTGGTGGAATCCCGATGCGCGTGCAGCCTTTGTGGGCCTGGGGCTGGCCACCGAGCGCGAGGATCTGCTGCGCGCCGCGCTGGAAGGCGTCTCGATGAATCTGGGCCTGATCCTGAACATCTTCCGCAATCACGTTCCCATCGACGCGGTCACGATGATCGGTGGCGGCGCGCGCAGCGGCGTGTGGCGCCAGATGCTGGCCGATGTCTTCGCCTGCCCGGTGCGGCCGTTGAATTATCTTGAAGAGGCCACTTCGATGGGGGCAGCGGTCATCGGCGGAGTCGCCGTGGGCCTGTTCTCCAGCTTCGATGTGATCGATCGTTTTGTGCGTCTCGAAGAAGCCGCGCTGCCACGGGCGGAGCAGGCGGCGGTGTATGCGGCGCTGATGCCCATATTCGAGAAGGCGTATCGCTCGTTGATCGATGTCTATGCGGACTTGGCGAGGTTGAACCAATGAGAGGAGTAGCGGTTGTCGAGCCGGGAACGGTGCGAGTGGTCGAGCTGAGGAAGCCCGCCGCAGGGCCTTACCAGGCGCTGGTGCGGACCGAGGCCGCTTGCCTGTGCAACGCCACAGACGGCAAGCTGGTGGCGGGGCACTTCCCCGGCGTCGAGAAGTATCCGCTGGTGCTGGGGCATGAGTCGGCCGGAATCGTTGAAGAGGTTGGCGAGAAGGTGCGCAACTTCCGTCCCGGCCAGCGCGTGATCGGGGGCCTGGTCTTCGACTTCGGCGATCCTCAGTACGCCAGCGGCTGGGGCGGCTTCTGCGAGTACACGCTGGCAAACGACCACGACGCCATGGTGGCCGATGGCGTAGCCGACGCGGCGCATGGCTGGGCGGAGGTCTATGAGATTCAGCGTGCCGTTCCTGACGGCATCTCGGTGGAAGATGCGGTTCTGCTGTGCACCTGGCGCGAGGTACTGGGCGGTATCGGCGACTTTCATCTCCAGGCCGGGCAGCAAGTGCTGATCTTTGGAGCCGGTCCGGTCGGTCTGAGCTTTGTGAAATTCGGTGCGCTGCTGGGGTTGGGCTATATCGGCGTTGTCGATCCGTTGCAGGCGAAGCGCCAAAAGGCGCTTGCGCTGGGCGCCACGGAGGTCTTCGTGCCTGGCAGCCAGGAAGTTGCGAAACTCGTCCAGCGGCGCGGCAAGCCGCTCGATGCGGTGATCGACGCGGTCGGCAGCGAGGCAGTCATCAACTCCGCTCTGCCCCTGATCAAACTGGGCGGCTCCATCTGCGTTTACGGAGTTCTGGCCCCGCCCACGCTGCAACTGAACAAGGCGGCCGGCCCGTACAACTTCAATCTCCATATGCACCAGTGGCCCACGCGCTCCCGCGAG
Organism: Occallatibacter sp.; assembly: GCA_050014655.1. Classification (GTDB taxonomy): domain Bacteria; phylum Acidobacteriota; class Terriglobia; order Terriglobales; family Acidobacteriaceae; genus Telmatobacter. The sequence continues at coordinate 3,101 of JBEKCX010000340.1, forward strand.
CGGGCGGCGATGGCGCCGCTCTGCGACTGGATTCGCGCCGGCAAGCTGAGCGCCGCTGAATTCATCACCCACGAGTTCCCGCTGGAGGAGATCAATGACGCGCTTGCCGCAGCCCGCGGCGGCCAGGCGCTGAAGATCCTGTTGAGGTATTGAACTTGCGCATCGACGATTTCAAAAGCCGTCCGGCGACGCTGGCCGCGATGATCGACCACACCTTTCTGAAGCCCTTCGGTTCGCCCGCCGACATCGAACGGCTATGTCAGGAGGCCGCGCATCAC
>JBEKCX010000341.1:0-3373 GCA_050014655.1 Occallatibacter sp.
GCGGCCAGCGGGACGGTGCGGTTCGACCGCCCCGGAGTGGAACTGGACCCGGGCGGAATCGGCAAAGGTTACGCTGTCGATCGCATGGTGGATGTGCTGCGGCAGCGAGGCATCCAGATCGCCTTGGTCGCTGGGTCGGCCAGCACGATCTATGGAATGGGCGCTCCACCCACGGAGCAAAGAGGCTGGCGGGTGGGCATCAAAGATCCGCGCAACCCCCGCCGGACGGTCGCCGAGGTCTTCCTGAAAGATATGTCGCTCTCCACCTCCGGAAGCTACGAGAAGTTCTTCCGGACGGAGGGACGCACTTATGCGCACATCCTCGATCCACGGACGGGATACCCGGTGAATGCGAGCGGAGCGGTTTCGGTCGTCGCGCCGCGCACCCTGGACAGCGAGGCCTGGGCCAAGCCGTATTTCGTCAACGGCCGCGTGTGGGCGGAGAAACATAAGCCAGCGGAGTTTCGCGTCCTCTTCTGCGAAGACAGGGCGGAAGAGCCATGCGCGTGGCTCCCTTGAGCGCGGCGGCCAAGCCGCTCCGCCCGTTGCAGGCTCAATCTAGGCGCTGACCGGCCAGCGGTAATGGGCAGCCGCGCGGTGCATGAAAAACTCCTCGAGGGGGCTCTCTTCGGCTCCGCGGCCAATGTTATGCACCACCCGCGAATGCGCGCCGGCGCTGACCACAATCCCCACGTGCGGCAGACGCGCGTCCAGCAGCCAGGTCACAATGTCACCCGCTTCGAGCGGCGGAGGAAAGCCATCGCCCGCCACCGGGCCCGGAGCCGCCCAAAGCCGCGCTCCCGCCCGCGTCCAATAGGTCTCCAGGTTCAGCACCCGCCGGTGGTCGATGCTCGCATCCGGCCCGCGCGATCCCCACGCCTTGCGCGCCGGGTAAGCGGCGAAGTGCTTCTCCATGTCCTCATGCACGAGCTTTTGCAGGTCCAGCCCCAGCGCGTCGCGAGCGGCGCGAATCACCACGTCCGCGCACACGCCCGTCGAGCGGGGCACATCGCCGCCCGGATAACTCAGGTGCGTCCAGCCGGGGTCGTAGCCCAGCGTAACGCCCACCTGCGCCCGCGCCGCATCGGCGAGCCGCTGGCCGGTGGTCGCGCCGGCGAGCGCAAGCCGTCCCGACGCAACCCAAACCGCCAACGATCCGCCGAGAAAATCTCTTCGCTGCATAGCAGTTCCTCATCAACAGGAAGACGATTAAGGCTTGAGGCAACAGACCCCTATTTCTTGTTGGAAGTACGCGGTACGGTACATTTCTCCGGTGACTTCAATAGCGTCAATAAATCTGCCCCCCCTTGCTCCTCGTAGTGAAAATTCACGAAAAACCAGTGCCCGTTGGTTTCTGTAAACTCGGCAATTACAGAAGGTGTTTTATCCCGCTCTCCGGCTCGTACGCCATAGACTTCGGCCCTGAAATTTGGGCCTTGATGAGTTATTTTACCTACGTCATAACGCTCTTCTGGATCCTGTGAATAGAGAAAAGGATCGAAGTCAATTCCAATTAACTCTTCACACGCGGCTTGCGCGGCTGAATCCGCTTTCAGCAGCCGTAACAATTGAGGACTGAATGCCGGGCTCTTGTACTTGAGGGCAAGATCGGAAGTTGTACCTTGATCCTTCAGGGCGTGTGGTACATACCACTTATAAAACCCCTCCACAAACTCACGCGGCGTCAAAACTTTCTGGGTGGCTGTTGCCTGCGCCGCAAGCGAACACGGCAATAGCAGAAAAACGAAACAGCAGCATGTTTTCGCTATTGAGATTCTCATTACTCTCAACTCCCCTCCACTTCAACGCGCAACCCCGCCTATTTGACCTGGAAGACCGCGCTTCCGTGAGCCGGCAAGGTCACGCTCACATCCTTCGATTCCTTGCCCTCGCTGTCGGTCCAGAGATTCACGGCCACGTGCTTGACGCCGTCGAGGCCAAGCTGCTTCCAGGTGGCGCGCAGCGTCGCCGGATGGTCGTCGAGGTTGAAAAACGCAAAGAACTCCGTGTAATTCCTCGCGCCCGGCGAGTCAATCGTCGCCCGCCACACGCGGGCGTGCTCGAAGCCGGCGGGCAGGCTGGCGGCATCAAGCGGATGGCTGTAGGTCACATTCTGGTTCATGAAGAGCATCGCCTGGTTGGTGAGCAGCCCCCGGGTGAAGTCGTCCAGCCGGGTCAAGTTAGCCCCCAGAATCAGCGGCGAGCGCGTAACTGCCCACAGCGCGAACTCGGTGCGCTGCTCGTCCTGGGTCTCTCGCGACTGCCTGGGCTCGCCCCACCCCGGATGCGGCCCCAGCCAGCCCCAGGGCAGCATGTCTTCATCCGGCCAGTTGCCCGCCTTCACATAGGGAAACCACTTGGGCAGCCGGTCGAAGGCATCGCGCACGCCAAAGGGAAACTCCCCGTCGCCCGCTTTGTGGGTGAAGGTCCATCCGTCCCAGTGGTCGTCGGAGATGCGCCACAGTTGCGCGTATTCGCCCACCTCGGCGGCGTGCTCCAGTTGCGTCGGCCCCGGCGACAGGCTCAGCACGATGGGCCGGCCCGTCTTGCGGATGGCCGCGGCAATCTGCTTGATCTCCGTGATCCGGTACGGATGGTCGCTGATGCAATCCACCTTGATGTAGTCCAGTCCCCACGCGGCGTAGAGCTTCATCATCGAGTCGTAATAAGCCTGGCCTGCGGCGTTGTCGGCCACGCCCCAGTTGCCCTCGTCCCACGGGCAGGGCGAGCTCTTGTCGGCCGCGTCGGCGGCATGAAAGCTCGATCCCGCGATGGGCAGGTTTTCGTCCACCACCTGGCGCGGAATCCCGCGCACAATATGGATGCCGAACTTCAGCCCCTGCGAGTGAACCCAAGCGGCCAGCGGCTTGAATCCCGCCCCATTCGCCGAGGACGGGAACCGGCTCACAGCCGGAATCAGAATCCCGTTCCCGTCCCACAGATACTTGCGCGTCTCCACCTTGTCGCCGAAGGGATTCTCCATGTACCACCCCTCGTCGATCACGGCGTACCTCCAGCCATAGTCCCTCAGCCCGGCAAGCACCGTGGCGTTAGCGCGGAAGTCGGCTTCATCGATGGTCAGCCCATAGGCATCCCAACTGTTCCAGCCCATGGGCGGCGAGGGAGCGGGGCTCTGCGCGCGGACTGAAACGGCGGCCAAGGCAAGAACGGCGAGAAAGAAAACTCTGCGGAAGCTCATGCGGAAACGTATACCACAGTTGCCGGGGTCTCGACACGTGCGAACCCGGCAGCCAGGGCCGACGCATATAAATGGACCAGTCTTGCTATATGCAAAACGGGGTGATGCTGTGAGAAGGGGATATGGACAATCCCCTGAAGTATTTTTCTGAGTTGACAGACCCTCGGGTGGAAC
>JBEKCX010000342.1:0-3340 GCA_050014655.1 Occallatibacter sp.
GGAGGCCAGGAGCGCGCCGTGCCGCCGCTCGTCCAGGAAGCCGGCCAACTGCCGGGCGCGGATGGGGTGCTGCAAGGACCGCACCGCCTTCGTCTCGATCTGGCGGACCCGCTCCCGCGTGACCGCGAAGATCTTGCCGACCTCCTCGAGCGTGTAGGAGTAGCCGTCCACCAGGCCGTAGCGGAGGCGGAGGATCTCCCGCTCGCGATAGTCGAGGCTCTGCAGCACCTCCTCGATCCGCGCCTTGAGCATCTCCTGGTTCATCTCCAGCAGCGGATCGTCCTCGCGGTAGTCCTGCAGAAACTCGCCGAAGTAGGTGTCGTCGTGCTCGCCGACGGGCTGGTCGAGCGACAGCGGCTGGCGGCTCATCCGCAGCACGCAGGTGGTCTCCTCCAGCGGGATGCCGGCCGCCTGGGCGGTCTGCTCGATCGTGGGCTCGGCGGCGTTCTGCTGGAACAGGTCGCGGTGCACGCCGCGGACCCGGCCCATCGTCTCGATCATGTGTACCGGGACGCGGATGGTGCGGCTCTGGTCGGCGATGGCGCGGGTGATGGCCTGGCGGATCCACCAGGTGGCGTAGGTGGAGAACTTGTAGCCTCGGCGGTACTCGAACTTGTCCACCGCCTTCATCAGGCCGATGTTGCCCTCCTGAATGAGGTCGAGGAATTGCAGGCCGCGGTTGGTGTACTTTTTGGCGATGGAGACGACCAGGCGCAGGTTGGCCTCGATCAGCTCGCGCTTGGCCTGCTCGGCGTCCATGTCGCCCTGGATCATCTCGCGCTGGGTACGCTTGAGTTCGGCGATGGAGACGCCGGCGTCGGCCTCGATCTTCTCCAGGTCGGCCTTGCAGTTCTTCTGCTGGCGGCGGTACTCCTTCTTCAGCTCGTCGCTCTTGCTGGCTTCGTGCTTCTGTTCAAGCGAGCGGATCTGGCGCTCCAGCGTGCGCATGGTGTCAACGGTCTTGTTGACCTTGTCCAGCAGGCGCTTGCGTTCGAGAGCCGTGTACTTCAGTTCGCGCACAATCCGCGAGATGAACACCTTCTCGCGCGCCATCAGCCAGCGCGAGCGCCGCGCATCCCGAATCTTGGCCTTGGAGGTGGGCGCCGGACCGGCCAGCCTCTCCTCGATGGTTGCAATCCGCTTCTGGTGCTTGACCAGCGCGTCGACGCGGGCCACCGTGGATTTGACGCGAAGCTGCACCACCTCTTCGGTGAGCTCTTCCTCGTCGAAGATCACCACTTCCTTGACGTTGCGCACGCCGCGCTTCAGGTCCTCGCCCAGGGCCACGATCTCGCGGATCACGATGGGGGAGCGCGAGATGGCCTTCATCACGCGCATCTGGCCGCGCTCAATGCGTTTGGCGATCTCGACCTCGCCCTCGCGCGTCAGCAGCGGAACGGTGCCCATTTCGCGCAGGTACATGCGCACCGGATCGTTGGTCTTTTCCAGGGTTCCAGGGGTCAGGTCGAGCTCGACATCCTCGCCCTCTTCCAGCTCGAAGTCCTTGTCGGCGCCGAATTTGGGGCCGTCCAGCAGGTCGATGCCCTGGGTGCCGATGGTGGTAATCAGATCATCCAGATCGTCGGGCGAGGAGCCCATCTCTTCAGGCAGCATCTCGTTCACGTCGCCGTAAGTGAGATAGCCCTTCTCTTTGCCCACTTCGATCAGGGTGTCAATGTCGGGTTCGTGATCGTGCTCGTGGTCGTGCTCGTGTTCAACTTCGAGTTTGTCGTCAATCGCCAAATGATTCCTGCTCTCCGTCGCAAGGTAGATTAAGCACCGTTTGCGCACCGGTGCGGGGCCGGCCCCAGGGCGCGCCAAGAAAGGACTTCCGTGCGCGAGGCATGGAAATCCGGGCGCGCACGGAGACAGACCTGCGGTCGCCCGCAAAAAAGAAGCGGTTTCAGGTAGTTGCTCGGATCAGGATGACAGCGCATCAGGTTTCGCCTGGGTCGCCCGCGAGCCGCAGCTCATGTGTGGGGCAAAAGGGCGCGCATCCTCACAGAGATCAATAGATTACCACAGTCGGCCCCGCTTCTGCCAAGGCAAAAATCCGGGGTTGGCAAAGGCCCGTGCGGGCTTGCCGCGCGGCTGGGCCGGGCGGTCTGCCTTTCACCCGCTCCGTCTCCTGTCAATTAGACGCGCCAGAGGCCGCTTGGACGCAGGATTCCGGGGGTCTGGGGTGGTCACCGGCCGACGAGGAACCTGGGTCCAGCGAATCATTCAATGAGCGGGCAACCGTGATTGAGGTCCACGGCAACGTAGACTGTTGTCGCCACTTCAACCGCCTTGCCGTTCAGGAGATAGGGTTTGTACTTGTACTTCCGAACAGCGTCGAGGACGCGCGCATGTAGCCGCAGAGGGCCAGAGATAACCATAGGATGAAGAACGTCCCCGTTCCTGCCGATCTCAAACGCCACGACGACGGTGCCTGTGACGAGAGAGTTAGCGACAGCTGGACACTCCCAGTCAACTTTGTGGATGAGCAGCTTTTCGGCGACTCCGGACGAGACCCAAATGTCAACATTGTCAAGCACCAATTGCTTTTGGAATGATTTCAATAGGTCTTGGTCAATTACAGGCTTCGTCTGTGAGAGTAAACGAGTTCCGAGTATTGCAAACAGAAGAAGGAAACAGGCTGTCGGCTTCATGGCAAGCGATTCTACGCCTCTTGCGCACCTGGGGAAAGAGCTATTGCGCCCCCACCGGCTCCCCGCTCTTCGCCCCCGGCCCGTAGTGGCTCTCGACATAGCGGTCGAGGATTTGCTTGAAGTCGGCCACGATGGTGTCGCCGCGCAGGGTGGTGGAGAGCTTGCCGTCGATGTAGACCGGGGCTTTGGGCTCCTCGAAGGCGCCGGGCAGGCTGATGCCGAGGTTGGCGTGCTTGGACTCGCCGGGGCCGTTGACGATGCAGCCCATGACGGCGAGTTTCAGCTCCTCCACGCCGGAATACTTCTTGCGCCACTCGGGCATTTGCGTGCGCAGGTAGTTCTGTATCTGCTCGGCCAATTCCTGAAAATACGTGCTGGTCGTCCGGCCGCAACCGGGACAGCTCGTGACCTGCGGCATAAAGCTGCGGATGGAGAGCGACTGCAGGATCTGCTGCGCGGCCTGGACCTCTTCAGTGCGGTCGCCGTTCGGCTTGGGTGTCAGGCTCACGCGGATCGTGTCGCCGATTCCCGACAGCAGCAGCGGCGCGAGGCCCGCCGTCGACGCGATCAGGCCCTTCGAGCCCATTCCAGCTTCCGTTAGTCCGAGATGCAGCGGATAGTCGCAGCGCGCGGCGAGCTTGGAGTAGACGTCGAGCAGATCGCGGACGCCCGAGACCTTGGCCGACAGG
>JBEKCX010000343.1:0-3336 GCA_050014655.1 Occallatibacter sp.
AAGATCATGTTCGACCTGCGCCGCGACATCTTCCGCCACATGCAGCGCATGGACATTGGCTTCTTCGACACCCACGCCGTGGGTCGGCTGGTCACCCGGCTGACCTCCGACGTGGACGCCATCAACGACATGTTCACCGCCGGCGTGCTGGCCATCGTGGACGACTTCTTCAACCTGGTCGTCATGTCCGCCGTCATGCTCAGCATCAACTGGTGGCTGGCCCTGATCGCCTTCGCCGTGCTGCCCCTCATCCTGGTCGTCACCCGCATCTTCCGCGACCACGTGCGCGAGAGCTTCCGCCGCGTCCGTGCCGCCATCGCCCGCATCAACAGCTTCACCCAGGAACACATCTCCGGCATGAGCGTGGTACAGCTCTTCAACCGCGAGCGCCGCGCCTACGACGACTTCGAGGCCGTCAACCGCCTGCACATGATCGCCTTCAAAGACACCATCTTCGCTTACGCGCTCTACTATCCCGCCGTCGAACTCCTTTCCTCTCTGGCGATTGCGCTGGTCATCTGGCGCGGCGGATTCGGCGTGCTCTCGGGCGGGGTCACCATCGGCGTGCTGGCCATGTTCATTCAGTACTCGCAGCGGTTCTGGCGGCCCATCCAGGATTTGAGCGACAAGTACAACATCCTGCAGGCGGCGATGGCGGCCTGCGAGCGCATCTTCAAGCTGCTTGACACGACGCCGGAGATCGTCAGCCCGGAGGATCCCGCCGAGGGCGACGGGACCAACAGAATTGAGTTTCGCCACGTCTGGTTCACCTATCAGAAGCTGACCGCGGCGCAGCAGGCCGCCGTCGCCCGGGCTGCCGCATCCGGCGCATCGCTGATGGCCCTCGACGGCATCGAGTGGATTCTCAAGGACGTCTCCTTCACCATCGAGCCGGGCCAGACGGTGGCTATCGTGGGCCACACCGGGGCGGGCAAGACCACCCTCACCAGCCTGATGATGCGCTTCTACGACGTGACCGCCGGCCAGATTCTGCTCGACGGAGTGGACCTGCGGCGGCAGGAGCTGACCGCGCTCCGCCGGCACTTCGCGGTCGTCCTGCAGGACCCGTTCCTCTTCACGGGCACCATCGCCGAGAACATTCGCCTGGGCAACAAGGAGATTACCGAGGCCGGCCTGCGCCGCGCGGCCCGCGACGTGAACGTGCTGGACTTCATCGAGAGCCTGCCCGCGAAATTCGACGAGCCGGTGCGCGAACGCGGCAACTCGCTCTCCACCGGCCAGAAGCAGCTCATCAACTTTGCCCGCGCGCTGGCCTACAATCCCCGCATCCTCATCCTCGACGAAGCCACATCCAGCGTGGACACCGACACCGAGCTGCGCATCCGCGGCGCGCTGGAGCGCATGGTCGAGGGCCGCACCAGCGTCCTGATCGCTCACCGGCTCTCCACCGTGCAGCGCGCCGATACCATTCTCGTCCTGCACAAGGGGCAGTTGCGCGAGATGGGCTCGCACCAGCAACTGCTGGCCAACCGCGGACTGTATTGGAAGCTCTATCAACTCCAGTACAAGGACCAGGAAATCAGAGATCAGAGATCAGGGGTCAGGGATCAGGTGCCCCGCCAGTGGTCAGCGATCGGTTGAATGCCGAAAACTGTCACGCCGGAGGCCGATGGCATCGGCGGCCCGCAAACGTCTCCAGCGGAAGGAAGTCCGGCGATCCCCCTGCCTCCAGACGCCACAGGGGTCCGCTTCAATCTGCGAAAAAAGCGTGTTGCAGGCGAGCGAAAGAGGCGCAAGAACGGAGCTGGAAGCCGGCGGATTCTCGCAAGCCATAGAAATTGAAGGAGATAAACCTACGCACAAATATGAGTGTAAAACGCGCACATTTCTTGAATCGTTTGTGCTATAGTTGTATCAGATTTGTTGAGCGGCTGGGACTCAAGGTTCCGGCCCCGCAAATTCCAGAATTCCATCAGGAGGATACAATCATGGCAATCACTCGTTGGGACCCGTACCGGGAAGTCGTAGCATTGCAGAACCGCGTCAACTCTCTCTTCCGCGATATGAACAGCGAAGAGGATCCGGTGGCGGCTGCCAGCTTTGTGCCGGCGGTCGACATCTATGAGGATGCGCAGAAGGTCGTTCTCAAACTGGAGGTTCCGGGCATCGACCAGAAGGACCTGGACATTCGCGTGGAGAACCACACGCTGACCGTCAAGGGCGAGCGCAAGTTCGAGGCCGAGGAGAAGGAGCAGAACTTCCACCGCATCGAGCGGCGCTATGGCAGCTTCTTCCGCGCTTTCACACTGCCGTCCACCGTCGATACGGAGAACGTCCAGGCCAGCTACAATGCGGGTGTGCTGAAGCTGGAGCTGGCCAAGAAGCCGGAAGCCCAGCCCAAGCAGATCAAGATCAACGTTGCCGCCTGACGGCGGCAACAAGGGATCAGGGGTCAGAGATCAGGGATCAGTATTCTCTGTGATCACGCGGCGGCAGATGCGGCTTGCGGCTGACCCCTGATCTCTGATCTCTGACCCCTGGAGGAACAGTGGCAATTCGTTGGGAGAAGCTGACCGTCAAGTCGCAGCAGGCGATGGCGCAGGCGCAGGCGCGGGCCACCGAACTAGGAAACCCCGAAGTCCAGCCGGCGCACCTGCTGCTGGCGCTGGTCGAGGACCGCGAGGGCGTGATTCCCGCGGTCCTCGAGAAGATCGGCGTTCCCATCGAGCGGCTAGAGCACGAGCTCCATCAGATCGAGGAGAAACTGCCTCGAGTGGCGGGCTCGGCCGCGCAGCCGGGCGTGAGCCAGGCGCTCAACAGGGCGCTGGAGCAGGCCTTTCGCGAGGCTGCGAACTTCAAGGACGAGTACGTTTCCACCGAGCATTTGCTGCTGGGCGCGGCGCATCTGAAGGGCGACCTGGCCAGCCAGGCGCTTGTGGCGCTGGGCGCAACGCACGACGCGATTCTACGCGCGCTGACGGCGGTGCGCGGATCGCAGCGGGTGACGGATCAGAACCCCGAGGGCAAGTTTCAGGCGCTGGAAAAGTACGCCAAGGACCTGACCGAACTGGCGCGGCGCGGCAAGCTGGACCCGGTGATTGGGCGCGACGAGGAGATTCGCCGCCTGATCCAGGTGCTGAGCCGGCGTACGAAGAACAATCCCGTGCTGATCGGCGAGCCGGGCGTGGGCAAGACCGCCATCGCCGAAGGGCTGGCCCTGCGGATCGTCGATGCCGATGTGCCCGAAAGCCTCAAAAACCGGCGGCTGATCGCCCTGGACATGGGCGCCCTGGTGGCGGGCACGAAGTTCCGCGGCGAGTTCGAGGAGCGGCTGAAGGCCGTGTTGCGCGAGGTGGCCGACGCAGGGAACGTCAT